>NZ_DCAN01000011.1:408200-455801 GCF_002311545.1 Sulfitobacter sp. UBA1132
CCGGGTGCCCCCCCCCCCCGGCTGGCCCTCATCCGCTGACCAAAAAGGAGACCTCATGCCCGTGATATTGCAAACCAGACTACCGGATGCGCAGACCGGCACGCCCGGATTGCCGGGCACGGGGCCTTGCGGGGCGGAGGACTGGTTGCTGATGGACGAAGCCTACGCGCCGCAGATGGTCTACCGCGAAGCGCTGCTGGCGGACCGACCCGAGGCTGTTTTCTACCAAAGCGAGGCCGCCAGACCCGCCGCGGCAGAGCTGCTGTCCGAGGCGCTGGCCCTTCTGCCGCGTTTCGGTTTCACCCTCGGGGCTGATGCGGTGGTTTGCCCCGACGGGCGCAAGGTCACGCTGGACCGGTCGCAACCGCTGTGGACGTTGGCGCATCTGGTGCAAGAAGACCTCTGCATCCTGCAAAAGCGTGGCGATGAACATGTGCTGACCGCTGCGGCACTGTGCTTTCCGGCGAACTGGCGTCTGGCGGATAAGATAGAGCAACCCCTGACGGGCATTCACGCCCCGGTCGAGGAATATGACGCCGATATCGCGCGGCGTGTGCAACGTCTGTTTGACGGCGTGCGGGCAGGGCGGCCCCTGTGGCGGTTCAACAAACTGCGCTATGCGGATGCGGATCTGCACCAGCCGCGGCGGCGCGAGACAGGCAGCGACATGCCCTTTATCCGGTCAGAGCGGCAGTGCATCCTGCGCCTGCCCGAAAGCGACGCAGTCGTCTTTACGATCCACACCTATGTGGTGCGCGACGGAGATGCGCCTGCCTGAGCGAACCCGGACAGGCGCGATGCTTCGGGAGTGATGACGCTAGGTCAGGACCAGATGCGGCTGCCCGTCAGAGGTCTTGCGCGGGGAGACCCCCTGGGCATCGACCACCGCATTGATCTGCCGCCGCATATTGCTGAACAGGGGCGAGGTCACAACGTCAATCGCCGTGTCAAAGCGCAGGGTCAGCGACCACATGCCACTGCCCGATAGCCGCGCCGCCTTGACCACGCCGGTAAAGGGATGGCCTAGATAGCGGCCCTGCACGCGGTCCCCGGGCGTCCAGCCCTGCGCAGGGGCCGCGGCCTGGGCGCTCAGCGTGTTCCAGTCGCGCGCGCCCCATTGGTGGGCCACCATTTCCAGCGTCGCCGCATGGGACAGTGCTGCGCCTTGGGCTGCAAGGTCCGCGCGCAAGCGTTTGGCTTGGGATTTCAACACATCAGCCGAAGGTACGGCGGTGGGATGGGTTTGGGTTGTCATCATAACACTCCTGCTCTCGCAAAAGTCGAAGGGGGTCCGCGTTGCCCGTCAATCCGCGAGATTGAAGGTGTGTTCTTGATCAAGGACTTCACCGATATGCGGACGGCAGGGGCCTTTCCCTATGGGCGCTATATGGCGCTTGGGTGCTGCAATTGCAATGGGGTGGTGCGGGTGGCACGGGGCGGATGCCTTCGGCGAGGATTTTCAGCCATTTGGAAGCAAAACGCGCGCGCCGCAGGACCGGCGCGCGCGTGGCGGTTGTTTTTATTTTCGAGCGGGTTAGCCGTCGATGCGGGCGGCCATGATTGCGATGGCTTTCTGGTACACGCCGGCAGCGTTCCACTGTTTGATCACATTGAAGTTGGTTTGCCCTTCCTGATAGCCGGCACCGGGTTGCCAGCCTTTCTGACGCAGGAAGTTCGCGGTCGAGGCCAGCGCATCGGTCTGGTTGTAGAAATCAACGCGGCCGTCGCCGTTACCGTCCACCCCATAGCGCAGGGCATTGCCGGGCAGGAACTGGGTGTGGCCAAGCTCGCCATGTTTTGCGCCTTTGGTGCCGCCATTGATCGCGCCGGCATCAACCAGTTTCAGCGCGCCGATGGCGTGGGGGGCAAAGAAATCGGAGCGGCGGCAGTCATAGGTCAGCGTTGTGATCGCAGAGACCACCGAGGTATCGCCCATGAAGCCACCAAAGGCGGTTTCCATCCCGTGGATCGCGATGATCACCCCCGCTGGCACGCCGTAGCGCGCTTCGAGTGACTGGTAGAAGCTTGCATTGCGGGCCTTGCGCTTGCGGCCTTGGGCGACGATCGTATCGGCACCGCGCACCTGCATGAACTTATCGAGCGAATAGTTGAAGGATTTCTGGTTGCGGTCGGCGGCGATGGTGCTGCTGGCATAGCGCGCGTTTGCCAGTGCATCGAGCCCCCGTTGACCGACACCCGCGGCGGCGGCCTCTTTCGCGAAGGCGGGTTTCCAGGCGTCGAAGCCTCCCGCGTTGTTGCCACATTGGGCCGCTGCAACTGGGGCGGCGAAGCCCAAAGAAAGCATAAGTGCCGTGGCAAGACGTTTGGTGGGGCGCATGAAATAACCTCTGACTATATTAAACTTCGGCTGACTCTAGCCCAGCTGTTTCGAACTTCAAATAGCAAGACGCATTCCAAGCGAAAGGGCGCCCCGATAGGGACGCCCTTTGCTGTTGGTCTGGCCACCCGTCCGGGTGGAGAGCGCGTTTAGCAGCTGTAGTACATGCCGAATTCAACAGGGTGGGGGGTGTGCTCGTATTTGTGCACTTCTTCCATCTTGAGTTCGATATAGCCTTCGATCTGGTCTTTGGTGAAGACGTCACCGGCCAGCAGGTAATCCATATCCGACTGCAGTTCTTCCAGCGCTTCGCGCAGGGAACCGGAAACGGTTGGGATATCGGCCAGTTCTTCGGCGGGCAGATCATACAGGTTCTTATCCATGGCTTCGCCCGGATCGATCTTGTTCTTGATCCCGTCAAGGCCGGCCATCAGCAGCGCGGCAAAGCACAGGTAGGGGTTTGCCGCCGGATCGGGGAAGCGGGCCTCTACGCGTTTTGCCTTGGGGGATTCGGTCCATGGGATACGGACACAGCCCGAGCGGTTGCGTGCGGAATAGGCGCGCAGAACGGGGGCTTCGAAGCCGGGGATCAGACGCTTGTAGCTGTTGGTCGCCGGGTTGGTGAAGGCGTTCAGCGATTTCGCGTGGGACAGGATGCCGCCGATGAAATACAGCGCTTCCTGGCTCAGGTCGGCGTATTTGTCGCCTGCGAACAGGGGCTTGCCGTCTTTCCAGATCGACATGTTCACATGCATGCCGGAGCCGTTGTCGCCATAGATCGGCTTGGGCATGAAGGTTGCGGATTTACCATAGGCGTGCGCCACGTTGTGGATCACGTACTTGTATTTTTGCAGCTCGTCCGCCTGTTCGGTCAGCGTGCCGAAGATCAGTCCCAGTTCGTGCTGGCAGGACGCCACTTCGTGGTGGTGTTTGTCGACCTTCATGCCAAGACGTTTCATGGTCGACAGCATTTCGGCGCGCAGGTCCTGGGCTTCGTCCGTGGGGTTCACGGGGAAGTAGCCGCCCTTGAGGCCCGGGCGGTGGCCCATGTTGCCCATTTCATAGTCGGTGTCGGTGTTCCAGGACGCGTCGGACGCATCAACTTCGTAGGATACCTTGTTGATCGAGTTCGAGAATTTGACGTTATCGAACAGGAAGAATTCGGCTTCCGGACCCATATAGGCCACATCACCGATACCGGAGGCTTTCAGATAGGCTTCGGCTTTTTGCGCGGTGCCACGGGGGTCACGCTCATAGGCTTCGCCTGTGTCGGGCTCTACAACAGAGCAGTGCACGCAGATGGTTTTTTCGGCATAGAACGGATCAACATAAGCGGTGTCCGTGTCGAGCATCAGCTTCATGTCGGAGGCTTCGATGCTTTTCCAACCCGCGATGGAGGAGCCGTCAAACATGAACCCTTCTTCGACAAAATCTTCGTCAACAAGATCGGAGACGATTGTCACGTGCTGCAGTTTACCGCGTGTATCGGTGAAACGTACATCAACGTATTCGATGTCCTCGTCCTTGATCTTCTTCAGGAAGTCCTTGGTGCTCATTGGATGATATCCTTTTCTTGAATCTCGTAAATTCGATTAAAGCGCGTCTGACCCGGTCTCGCCGGTACGGATGCGGATTGTTTGTTCGATGGGGCTGACGAAGATTTTGCCGTCGCCGATCTTTTCGGTCTTCGCGGCCGATACGATGGCCTCGATGGCGGCGTCTACCTGATCGTCGTCCAAGACGATCTCGATTTTTACCTTGGGCAGAAAATCCACGACATATTCAGCGCCACGGTACAATTCTGTATGGCCCTTTTGACGCCCGAAGCCTTTGACTTCGATAACGCTAAGGCCCTGAACGCCAACCTCTTGGAGCGCCTCCTTGACTTCATCAAGCTTGAACGGCTTGATTACAGCTTCGATCTTTTTCATCTGAGGCCTCCCTGCCAGACGGGTGATTTTCGGTCTACATCGGTGTCATCTCACCGTGCGGGCCGACGGTCTACCAGACGCGCGATGGAGTCCACCGAAAGAGGCGAAAATTTGTGCGCATCGGCTGTTTTATGTGCGTTGCGATTAAAATCTGTGCAGTTTGAAAATCCATGTGCTGGCAGGCTTGGCTATCGCTTGGGCAGGTGGTTTATCTTTGGGCAAAAGACGGACCGGAAAGGGGCTGCCATGCAACCGACTGCCATCACCGCAGACACGCTGGACTTTGATCAATTGGCCAAGGGGCAGGGGCATAAGTTCGATCACGGGCATGCGATTGTCGTGACCGGTGGGGCCGGGCGCACGGGTGCGGCGCGGCTGTCCGGGCGGGCGGCGTTGCGGATGGGGGCGGGGCTGGTCACACTGGCCGTACCGCCCGCCGCGCAGATGGAGGTGGCGATGCAGATCACCGCCCTGATGCTGTCGCGCGTCACAGGCCCCGAGGATCTGGCAGAGCTGGCCGGTGACAAACGCGTGCGGGCGCTGTGCATCGGGCCGGGCTTGGGGCTGAAACCGGCCCATGTGGCGCTGGTGCGGGCAGTGCTTGAATGCGGCAAGCCCTGCGTGCTGGACGCCGACGCGCTGACCCTGATCGCGCAGGAGCCCACCCTGTGGGAGCGCCTTGGCCCGCACTGCGTGCTGACCCCGCATGGCGGAGAGTTCGCGCGCCTTTTCAAGCAGATATCCGAGAGTGACGCCGATAAGGCGCAGGTCTGTCTGATGGCGGCACAAAAGGCGGGGGCGGTTGTTCTGTATAAGGGGGCGACCACCCTGATCGCGCATCCCGACGGCCGCGTCGCGGCGCATCACGGCACGGGCGATCGCGCGGCCCCGTGGCTTGCCACCGCAGGCGCGGGGGATGTGCTGTCGGGTATGATCACCGGTCTGCTGGCCCGCGGCATCGCGCCTTTCGAGGCGGCGCAATACGCCACGTGGCTGCATGTAGAGGCAGCACGTCAGTTCGGACCGGGGCTGATCGCCGAAGATCTGGTCGAAGAAATCCCCCGCATCTTCAAGGCGCTGGACCTCTAGCGGCCGTCGGGTGCAGGCACGCGTGGCAGGTGACAAAAACTATACGTCATGCGCGTTTTTCCCCCTCGCCACTGGGAAAATTCTTTGATAGTGAACGCGCAATGCGGGTGTGGCGGAATTGGTAGACGCACCAGATTTAGGTTCTGGCGCCTATGGCGTGGGGGTTCGAGTCCCTTCACCCGCACCACTTCAACTTATTGATAATCATACATAATTCGCGCGCTTCAGTGCTTGCGTTTTGATGTCTGTCTTGGCAGTGAACTATGCGCCGCGCCCGAAGGGTGTTCGGGCGCGGCGGGGCTGCGTGGGTTACGCGGCGGCTTTCAGCGCTTTGTCGGCCTTGTCGGCGACGGGCTCAGCGGCGGATTTGGCCGTTGATGCGGCCTCTGTTGGCGCGTTCGATTTCAGCAGGGCCGACAGGTAGGATTTGCTGGCCTGCTGGGGCGAGCTGCTGACCGGCGCGATCGAGTCGATCAGGCTGCGGGCCTGTGCGGCTTCGATCCGGGCTTCGGCTGCGGCGCGGGCTTGCGCCTCGCTCATGCCGCTGTCTTCGGCGTCCGAGGTGGCAACCGGGGTTGGGGCGACGGGGGCCGGAGCCTCCGCAGCGGGGGCTTGCGCTTTCTGCGCAGGGGCGGCGGCCTGAGACGACTGCGCAGGGGCAGTTTCAGCGGAGGGCTGCGTTTCTTGCGCGGCCGGCTGTTCGTCTTTGGCTTTGGCGTTGTTCTTTTCGGTGTTACCGGTCTCGGACTTATCTTTCTGTTTCTCGGCCCCTTTGGGCTGAGACTGCTGGCTGCCGCCAGAGAAAAGTGAACTTACTAACATAGATGTGCCTTTTCAGTTGGTTACCTACATGACTGAAGCAACTGCCTGACCGGTGTGGCGAAAAAATGGTCCAATTAAGGTTAATGCAAAGCTGAAATACCCGCGTAGATAGTATGCTGCGCGGGTGGGTGTGGTTTGATCACTCCTCCGGCGGGCGCAGAGCGATAACATGGATGCCATCGCCGCCCTTGAACTCCTCGTTCTTGCGCATGAACTTGATCTCGCCGCTGGTGGTGATCTGGGCGAGCAGCCGCGCCTCGGGGCTTTCGGCGCGCCAGTCTTCCAGCGTGAACTCCTCGGACAGACGCGTGCTGCGGAAGCGCCAGCCTTGGGCGATCAGATCACGCAGTTCCGCATGGGTCGCCTCTAGCCCCAAGGGCCGACCGCCAAGGGTGCGGGGCAGTTGGTGGCGGCTGCTTTCGGATTTCTCGCGCATCACCTGAAACACATTCTCGCGGCCGAATTCCGGTGCCAGGTCGGTGGTGACCAGCGTGTTGTAAGCGTCGTTATCCGTGGCAGCGATCAGCGTGGCATAGCTGACGAGTTCGACGCGCTGCTCTGCCGCCTCTGACAGAATATCGCCCGAAAATGTATCGATCCCCGCCGCACGCGCCTTGCGCAGGCGGATGAAGTTGGGGTCGGTCATCAGCACCGGAATCTTCGCTTTCTTGAGCACTTCGGCCAGCTGCGTGGTCCAGTCCGAGCCGCCGATGATCACCACGCCGGGCGTGTCCGCACCGGTCAGCCCCAAAAGCCGTGCAAAGGGGGCGAGGGTGAAGCCGTTGACCACCACGGTCACCGCCACAAGCGCAAAGGCAAGCGGCGCGATCAGGGCGGCGTCCTCGAACCCGAGGCTCAGCAGGCGTTCGCCGAACAGACCCGCGACCGCGACCAGCACGACGCCGCGCGGTCCGGTCAGGGCCACCAGTAGCTTTTCGCGGAACGGGATGCCTGACCCGATGAGCGAGATAAACACCGTCACAGGCCGTGCGACAAGCACCACCACAGCAACAAAGGCTGCCGCGCGCCAGTCAAGATTGCCAAGCGCGTCAACATCCAGCCCTGCGGCCAGGAGGATGAACACGCCCGACACCAGCAGCACGGTGGCATGTTCCTTGAAGCGGCGCATTTCCTCGTAGCTGGGCAGTTTGGAGTTCGCGATCACGATCCCCATGATGGTCACCGCCAGCAGCCCGCTTTCGTGCAGCACGGCATCGGACGCGGCAAAGACCCCCAGCAGCAGGGCAAAGAGCACGGGCACCTTCATATACTCGGGCACCCAGCCGCGTTTGAAGGCGCGCGACAGGCCGATCCCCGCAGCGACACCAGCGGCCGTGGCGACGGCGGCACCGATAAACAGCTCCAGCATCGCCTCGGACGCTGTTGTCGCGGTGTTCAGCGCGATGACGACCTCGAAGGCCAGTACGGCGGCCAGCGCGCCGATGGGGTCGTTCAGGATCGCCTCCCATTGCAGCAGGGTGGCAGGGCGGCGCGACAGCCGCGCGGTGCGCAGCAGCGGCGCGATCACCGTGGGGCCGGTCACGATCATGATCCCGCCAAAGACGGCCGCGCTGGACCAACTGAGCCCTGCCACATAATGCAGCGACAGTGCGGACATCAGCCAGCCAAGGGGCGCGCCGATATAGACCAGCCGGCGGACACCGCCGACCGCGTCTTGCAGCGTGTGAAAGTTCAGCGACAGACCGCCCTCGAACAGGATAATCGCCACGGCGATAGAGATCATCGGCCCCATCAACGGCCCGATATCCCGTGCGGGGTCGAAGATGCCCAGAACCGGCCCGATCAGGATGCCGGCCACTAGCATCAGCACGATCGCGGGCATCCGCAGCCGCCATGCGATCCATTGAGACCCCACCCCGATCGCGCCGACCAATGCGATCGCAGTTACAGGATTTAGCGCGCCGAGTGTTTCTGTTGCCACAATGTGAACCCTTTATAATCAAAGCGATGACGTAACGCGGACCATCCCGCTGGCAATGGCCGGTGTGAAATTTTAGGGGGTTTCCGTGTCGCAAGCCAGCGATCTGTGGTGCTGAACGACAAAAGGCCCCGACGTCAGGGGCCTTTTGTGCGAGGGTATGGGGCAGGGCGCGTGGCCCCGCGGGGTCAATCGTCGACGCGGCTGTCGGCCAGCGTGCTAAAGGCGAGGTTCTTGAAGATCAGCCGCAGCGGCCCACGATTGGCGGGCGACTGGATCATCAGCAGCGCGATCATATCTTCGGCAGGGTCCGCGTGATAGCCGGTGCCCGCTGCACCGCCCCAGTTGTATTCACCGGCGGAGCCCATTGACGGGGCGTTGCCGGTTTCAAGTCGCACACCGTACCCCAGACCAAAGCCGTAGCCGGGGCCGGGCAGGTAGTATTTTCCGGGTTTGATGCCTTCAAGGTGGTTCGAGGTCATCAGCTGCACCGACTTGGGCGACAGCAGCCGCGTGCCGTTCAGCTCTCCGCCATTTAGCATCATCTGCGCGAATTTGGCGTAGTCATGCACGGTGGACATCAGCCCGCCGCCGCCCGACTGGTTCGGCTTGCGCACGCGCGGGTCAAAAACATCGCGGCTGCCCAGTTTGGCCTGATCGGCGAAGGGTTCGGCGATCCGCGGGAAATCCGCAGCGTCATCGATGTAGAAGGCCGTATCCTCCATCCCCAGCGGGTCGAAGATACGCGCCTTCATGAATTCTTCGAGCGTCTGGCCCGACGCGACCTCTACCACCGCGCCCAGAACATCCGTCGCGCGGGAGTATTCCCATGTGGTGCCGGGGTCATGCTCCAGCGGCAGAGACGCCAGCAGATTGGCCTGCTCGATCGCCGTGTTCTCGGGCGAGGCGACCCCGGCCGCGTTATAGGCCTCGCGCGCGGGACCGGCCCCGAAGAAGCCATAGGTCAGCCCCGAGGTATGGCGCATCAGGTCGCGCACCGTCATCACGCCTTTGGCGGGGCGAGTCACGGGCTTGCCCTCGGCGTCTTTCTCGCCGGTGACCACGGTCAGGGTCTTATAGGCGGGCAGATAGGTCGAGACAGGCGCGTTCAGCAGCAGTTTGCCTTCTTCGACCAGCATCATCGCGGCGACGGATGTGATGGGTTTGGTCATGGAGTAGATGCGGAACAGCGTGTCTTCGGTCATCGGCTCCCCGTCGGGGGTGCGTTTGCCCATGGTGGACAGATGCGCGATCTGACCGTCGCGGATCAGCATCAGCACGGCCCCCGGCGTCATCCCCTTGTCCACCAGCGCGCCAAAGGTGGCATCCATCCGCGCCAGTCGGTCAGGGTCGAACCCCAAGGCGGTCGCATCGCCGCGCGGCAGCTCTTGGGCCCATGCGGGGGTTAGGGTGGCAAAGGCGGTGCCAAGGGCCAGCGCCCCGGCGACCAGACCTGATCTGAAATGTTTCATTATGTCTCCTCCCGGTTGTTGTGATCCGGTGGGACCACGACCCAAGGTTAGGAGTGTGCACGCCGCTGTGGCAACCTGCCTGACGGCTGTCAGGACGGAGGCACGGCCTCGTGACGTAGGGTAACTTGTGCCGCAATGCAGCGTTTGCGGGGGCGGGGCGAGGGGCTGTCGGCCTAGGCAGGAAAGACCGTAGGCGCGTCGCCCTCTGCCCATTGCGGGTATTTATCCATCACGGCGGCAAAGGCCTGCGCGGTCAGGAACCGGTCCAACCACGCCTGCAACTGTGGCCAGGGCTGCGCGTCGAACCAGGGTTTGTCGATGAAGGCGAACTGCCGCACGAAGGGGGCAATCGCTATGTCGGCAAGGCTGGGGGTGTCGAAAATATAGGAGCTAATTTGCGCGTCCAGCGCCGCCAGATGAGCGACGGCTTTGGCCCGCTCTGCCTCCGGATCGGCGTCGGGGTAGCGGGTGGCGTATTTCGTGCGGTCCAGTGCGTGTTTGAACGGCCCGTCGCAGCGGTTGATCCAGTCCCATCCCGCGTCAGGCATGTTCAGCAGCCCTTCGGGATCGTGTCGGCGCAGAGCCCAGATCAGGATGTCGAGGCTTTCGTCAATGACCTCGCCCGTATCCAGCGCCAGACAGGGCACTGTCCCACTGGGCGAGGTCGCCAGAAAGGCGGCGGGCTTGTCGCGCAGCACGACCTCGCGCAGCTGCACCTGCTGGCGGGCCGACCGCAGCGCCAGCCGCGCGCGCATGGCATAGGGGCAGCGCCGGAAAGAATAGAGCACGGGCATCATGGCAGCACGCTGAGCCAGAGCCACGCGGTCAGCACCGACCCCACCGTCGCCACCAGCACCGAGCTTGCCGCGACCCGCCGCGCGCGGCCATACATATTGGCGAAGATATAGGCGTTGAACCCCGGTGCCATCGCTGCCGTCAGCACGCCCGAGCGGAACAGATCCTGCGGCAGGCCAAAGCCGCTGCCCATGAACCAGACAATCGCGGGATGGACGATCAGTGCCAAAAGACAGACCATGGCGATGGTCTTGCTGTCGCCCTCGGGGCGGTACTGGATCAACACGCCGCCCAAGGCGAACAAGGCCGCGGGCAGGGCGGCGCGTACGATCAGCGACAGCGCGTCGTCGATCACACCGGGGATCGCCAGCCCGCTAAAGTTCACGGCAAAGCCCGCGAGGATGCCCAGAACCAACGGGTTGTGGAACATCGCCCGCGCCACATTGCGCGCAAAGGCCGGACCGGATTGGCCCCGGTTGCGCACGAACTCCATCACCGTGATCCCCAGCCCGTAGCAAAACGGCGAGTGGATGGCGATGATCGCAAAGTTGCCGATCAGCGCCTCGGGCCCATAGGCGCGTTCCGTGATCGGCAGCCCCAACAGGACCGAGTTGGAAAAGAGGCTGCAGAACCCGATGGCCACACAGTCTTCCCAGTCGCGTTTGAACAGGATGCGCGCGCCGAACAGCCCCAGCGTGAAGCAGACCGCCGCGCCGGTGTAGAAGCTGAACAGCAGTCGCGGGTCGAAAGAGGCCGATAGATCCAGATGCGCGATTGATTGGAACAGCAGGCAGGGGATCGCGAAGCTTTGCGCGAACCGCATGACCCCGTCGATGCCCGAGACCGGAAAATACCCTCGCCAGACAGAGACATAGCCAAAGCCGATGACAAGGAAGACGGGCAGGATGACTTCGAGAAGCGTTTGCACGAGAGATATGGCCTTGGGTGCGGGTGGCGCTGTCGGAGTGGGGGTTTCACCCCCCCACGCCCCCGTGGAGTTTATCTGGCAAAATGAAGCCTGCAGTAGGAGAGCACGATGAGTTTTCTGCGACCTGAGGCGAAGGCTGAACTGTGGCGTTGGCGCGAGGTTCTGGGCGGAATCGCGGTCGCTTTGATCGGGCTTTGGCTGGTGGCGGGGCCGGGGTTGCTGTTGGCGATACCGGGCTATGCGCTGATCCTTGCGGGGGTGATCTTTGTCTGGATCGGCGGGCAGCGTGTGCGGTTTCGCAAGACCGGACTCGGGGCCGGAGCGGTGCAGGTGGATGAGGGGCAGATCGCCTATTTCGGTCCCCTGACCGGCGGCGTCATCGCCCTACGCGAGATGGAGCGTCTGAGCCTTGAGCGCGGGGCCTATCCGGCGCATTGGAAACTGGAACAGCCTGGACAAAATCCCGTGATGATCCCCGTGGATGCCGCGGGGGCGGACGCGCTTTTTGACGCTTTTGCCGCACTTCCGGGGCTGCGTACCGAAAGAATGTTGGCTGAATTGGCCGATGACAAGACCCTGTCCGTCGTGATTTGGGAGCGGCGTTCGATGCGGCCGGCCTCGACCCTGTTGCATTGACACCCCGTCCAAATCGCACCATCCCTTAGATCACAGAAATTGAACTCGGAGCCACCCCACATGTCTATCCCTCAATCCGGCGGCGGCCCGATCGAAAGTTACGACCAGCTGGTCAACTATCTCGCGGACGGGTGCAAGCCCAAGGAAGATTGGCGCATCGGCACCGAGCACGAGAAATTCGGCTACAATAAAGAGACGCTGCTGCCCTTGCCCTATGAGGGCGATTGTTCGATCCGCGCCATGTTGGAAGGGCTGCGCGACGGCCACGGCTGGGATCCTGTGGAAGAAGGCGGCAAGCTGATCGGGTTGGTCAAGGACGGGGCGAATATCTCGCTCGAGCCGGGCGGTCAGTTGGAGCTGTCGGGCGCGCCCGTCGAAACCATCCACGAGACCTGCGACGAGGTGAATACCCATCTGCGCGAAGTGCGCGATGTGGCGGACCGGATCGGCGCGGGGTTCATTGGCTTGGGCGCGGCACCGGAATGGTCCCACGACCAGATGGATCTGATGCCCAAGGGCCGGTACAAGCTGATGAACGAATATATGACCAAGGTCGGCACGATGGGCCGGGTCATGATGCGCCGGACCTGCACGGTGCAGGTGAACCTTGATTTCGGGTCCGAAGCGGACATGGTGCAAAAGCTGCGCGTGGCGCTGGCCTTGCAACCTGTCGCGACGGCGCTGTTTGCGAATTCGCCGTTTTTTGAAGGTAAGCCCAACGGCCATAAGTCATGGCGCAGCCGCGTGTGGCGTGATCTGGATGCGGCGCGTACGGGCATGTTGCCCTGGGTGTTTGAAGACGGCATGGGTTTTGAACGTTGGGTGGAATATGCGCTCGATGTGCCGATGTATTTTGTCTACCGCGATGGAAAATATATCGATGCCCTGGGGCAGTCTTTCCGCGACTTCCTGAAAGGCAAGCTGCCTGCGCTGCCCGGGGAAATGCCGACGCTGAGCGATTGGGCGGACCACCTGACCACCGCCTTCCCCGAGGCGCGGATCAAGAAATTCATCGAAATGCGCGGTGCCGACGGTGGGCCTTGGCGTCGTCTGTGTGCCTTGCCCGCGTTCTGGGTCGGGCTGACTTATGACCAACAGGCGCTGGATGGTGCGTGGGATCTGGTTAAAGACTGGGACGCGGAAACGCGCGAGGCGCTGCGGGTCGCGGCCTCTGTCGACGGGTTGCAGGCCAAGGTGGGCGGCGTGCGCATGCATGACATCGCGCGCGAGGCCGTGGCCCTGTCCGAACAAGGGCTGAAAGCACGGGCGCGCAGCGGTGCCGGAGGGATGGTCCCGGACGAGACGCATTTCCTGAACGCGCTGAAGGAAAGCATCGAGACCGGCAAGGTCCCTGCGGACGAGCTGCTGGAGGATTACAACGGCAAGTGGCAGGGTGACCTCAGCCGTATCTACGCCGACTATTCTTACTGATCCTCGATGATCAGCCCGCGGACAAAGGCAATGACCTTGCCCGCGGGCATTTCGCAGGGATAAAGACGTGCGCCGCTGGCTAGCGCATAGAGGTTCAGGCTGATATAGTCCGGACCGCCTAATTCCTCGGCCACCAGTTTCCAGCTTTTACCTGTGTTGAAGGTGTTTTTTGACCAAACATAGCGGCGGGTTTGATATCTGCCGGTGTGGGTGCCGTCGGGCAGCGCGTGGAACGCGTCCAAAAAGCGCGCGTCTACGGTAGCCGTCACAGGGTCAGTCTTTCTTGGCACCGATTTTGGGTTCGGTGCCCGCGCGGATGCGTTTGATGTTCTCGCGGTGGCGCCAGAACACCAGCAGGGTCAGCAGGATGCCCAGAAATAACGCGCTGCCGTAGCCCAGGAAGATCATAAAAAAGGTCGATGCCGCGGCGGATGCCAGCCCCCCGATGGACGAGGTGCGGGTGAGGGCCATGGCGATCAGCCACGCCAGACAGCAGGCGAGGCCGACGGGCCATGCAAGTGCCAGCAACACACCAAGGAATGTCGCGACGCCCTTGCCGCCCTTGAACCCCAGCCAGACCGGATAGCAATGGCCCAGCATCGCGGCCAATGCGGCAATTTGGGCGGCGTCCTCGCCCGCGAAGAGCCGTGCCAGCAGCACCGCAACGGCCCCTTTGCCCCCATCCAGGATCAACGTCAGCGCCGCCGCTTTTTTGGAACCAGTGCGCAGGACATTGGTGGCACCGATATTGCCCGACCCGATGCTGCGCAGATCGCCTAGATTCATCGCGCGGGTCAGCACCATGCCAAATGGGACCGACCCGATCAGATAGGCCGCAACGGCCCAGAACAGGAGCACGAATAGGGAAGAGTCGATCAGGGGCATATTCAGGAGGCCTTATAGATGCAGGTGCCGGAAACGTAAGTTTCCAAGACCTTACCTTGCATGCGCATCCCGTCAAAGGGGGTGTTGCGCGATTTCGACCGCAAAACCTCGCGGTTCATCACGAAAGGCGCGCCATCATCAAACAGCACCAGATCGGCGGGGGCACCGACGGACATCCGCCCCCCGGGCAGCCCCAGACGTTTCGCAGGGTTGAACGACAGCGCACGCCACAATGTTGCGATATCGATCATCTCGGAGTGGACCAGTCGCAAGGCTGCCGGCAGCAGGGTTTCCAATGCGACGGCCCCCGATGCGGCTTCCTCGAACGGGAGCCGTTTGGATTCCTCGTCCTGCGGGGTGTGCATGGAACAGATGATATCGATCAGACCAGAGGCCACGGCCTCTATCACGGCGATGCGATCCTCTTCGTCGCGCAGGGGGGGCTTGAGCTTGAAGAAGGTGCGATAGTCGGCCACATCCAGCGCGTTCAGCGTCAGGTGGTGGATGCCGACCCCGGCGGTGATATCCAGACCGTTCTTCTTTGCGCGCTCCAGCGCGGGTAGGGCGCGGGCGGTGGTGATCTGGTCGGCGTGATAGCGGGCACCCGTCATTTCGATCAGGGCGATGTCGCGGTCCAGCCCCATGCGTTCCGCCATGGGCGAGACGGCAGGCAGCCCGCGCAGCGACGCGAATTTACCAGAGGTCACCGCCGCCCCCTTGCTCAGAATGGGTTCCTGCGGGTGAGCGATGACAAGCGCGCCAAGGCTACGGGCATAGGTCAGCGCGCGGGAGAACACTTTGGTATCCGTCACCACGCGATCACAATCGGTAAAGCCCACGGCACCGGCATCCATGAGAAATCCGATCTCTGTCATCTCGCGGCCTTCGCGGCCCTTGGTCAGCGCGGCCATGGGCACGACGTTGACCGGCGCGGCCTCGTTCGCACGGCGGGTGACGAATTCAAGCACTTCGGGGCTGTCGATGGTGGGGTCGGTGTCGGGGCGGGTGACCATTGTCGTGACCCCACCCGCAGCCGCTGCCAGCCCGGCAGAGCGGAAGCTTTCCTTGTGTCGCTCCCCGGGTTCACAAACCTTGACGCCCAGATCGACGATACCGGGGGCGAGGTATTTCCCACGGCAATCCACGACCTGCGCATCTCCGGGGATCGGTGCGGTATCGTCCAGTACCGCCGCGATCTTGCCATCCTCGACCCGAAGCGTGCCGTGGGTGACGGTGCCTGCTTCGGGGTCGATCAGCTGCGCGTTGATAAAATGCAGGGTCATGGAGGGGCCTTCGTCGTTAGGAAAACAGGGGTGCCGCAGGGGCAGTCAGAAAGGTCAGGACCCGATCCACACCATCATGCCCGCCACGCCAAAGGCGACAAGCAGGGCAATCATGGCGATACGGCCGGACATCTTGGGATCGGGTTTGGGTTCTTTCAAAGCAGCCACCATAGAATAAGACCAATCAGCACGATCACCGCTAAAAGCACGATCATACCGCCGGCGCCGCCCTTGGGCGGGGATTTCGGGGTCATATCCGCGGCACCGGTGTAGGGCTGTGCAGAGTCAGCCTCAAGCGGGGTGACGGACATATCGGGCTGCGCCTCGCCATAGGTGCCGATCATCGTCAGTTCGGGGCCAAGGTCCAGCGTCGCTTCCTGCCCGTCAAAGGCCGAGGAGAACAGCAGCAATACATAGCCGTCCAGCGCATCCAACCGCGCGCGGTCGCGGCTGATCTGTTCACGCGGCACCGCATAGCCATCACCCAGATAGGAGGCGAGACCCACGCCGGTCAGATCGGACACGGGGAACAGTTCGGCCGCGCCTTCGGGCATAGGGCGGCCCAGCAGATCAGCAATCAGCGCCTCTTTACTGTCGTTGCGCAGGTCGCGGGCCAATTCGTCAATCGGGCGGTTCACGGCAAACAGGCGGATCTGGCCGATCTCGCCCTTGGGGATTTCGAGTTGTGTCATCGTGTTGCACCTTTGTACGGGGTTACCATCAATGCACTTAATCTGTCGCTGTCTTCGACATATTCAAATCCTAGATGCGCGGCGCGTGCCGGATTGCCCGGCTGTTCATGCCGGATAAAGAAAACCGACGGCGGGCTGGTCGGGCGCAGATCGGGTTTCGTCTCGGCGCTGCGGGGGAAAGCTTTGGCACGGGTGCCGTCGCGGGTCAGTTTGAAAAACAGGGCGCGGTGGTTGGTCAGCGCATAGCGGGTGCGGCGCAGGTCGGTCAGGCGTTTCATTCCGCGCAGCAACGACAGCGCCACCAGCGCGACGATCACCGCCACCACGACCGATTGCGACACGGGCAGGGTGTTGCCTCGCAGCACAAATGCCCCCGCGACCACGGTGCCAATGGCCCCGACAAAGGGGCCGAACAGCTGAAAATTGCGCAGCGACAGCTTGGGGCGGGGGCGGCCCGTCCAGAGCAGCTCTTCTTCGGGTTCAAGCAGGTCTTGCCAAAAACGATCGCTCATGACGCAGCCTCTATCGCTTGGGCAAGGCGGGCCTTGGTCTCTGCCCGGTTCGGCACCAGCGGCAAGGTGATCCGCTGGCCGTCGGGCAGGCCAAGACTGATCGACCACAAGGACAGTTTCCCGATCGACCGGATGTCGGTCAACGGCAGGACCAGCGGCTCCGCCGTATCGGGGGAGTTGATGTAGAGCGCACGGTTGGTCAGCCGCCAGACGGTATTGCGGTTGCTGAACCAGATCTGGAATTCCTCAAACACCCACATGTAGAACACCGCAATCAGGACCGAGGCAAGCAGCCACGTGAACGGGTCCAGCCAGATGAGCAAGGGCAGTGTGAACAACATGGTCAGCACCGCCAGCGCCACGCATCGCCAAAAGAACGCCCGCGGCGAGATACGCCAGTGCAGCAGGTCACGTTCTTCGGGCGGGGCTGCGGTCATGCGGTGGCCTTGCGGCTGTCGACAAGGTTGCGCGCCAGCAGGTCCATCGCGGCCATGCGCACGGCGACGCCCATCTCTACCTGATCCTGAATGACGCTGCGGTTGATGTCATCGGCGAGCGTTCCGTCGATCTCTACCCCGCGGTTCATCGGGCCGGGGTGCATCACGATGGCATCGGGCTTGGCATGGGCCAGTTTTTCGGCGTCCAGCCCATATCTGTGATAATACTCGCGTTCGCTGGGGATAAAGCCGCCATCCATGCGTTCTTTTTGCAAGCGGAGCATCATCACAACATCAACGTCTTTCAGCCCTTCTTCCATATCATCGAAGACTTCGACGCCGAATTCACCGATTTGCGCGGGCATCAGCGTCGGCGGCGCGATAAGGCGGATGCGGTTCTCCATCTTGCCAAGCAGCATGATGTTGGACCGTGCCACGCGACTATGGGCAATGTCGCCGCAGATGGCGATGGACAGGCGATGCAAGCGGCCCTTGGCGCGGCGGATCGTCAGCGCGTCCAGCAGTGCTTGCGTAGGGTGTTCATGCCGCCCGTCGCCCGCATTGAGCACCGCGCAGTTCACCTTCTGTGCCAGAAGATCGACGGCACCGGATTGCGGATGGCGGACCACCAGCAGATCGGGGTGCATGGCGTTCAGCGTCATCGCCGTATCAATCAGGGTTTCGCCCTTTTTGATCGAGGACGCCTGCATCGCCATATTCATCACATCCGCACCCAACCGCTTGCCCGCGATCTCGAAGCTCGCCTGCGTCCGGGTGGAGTTTTCGAAGAACATATTGATCTGTGTCAGCCCGCTCAGCGCGTCGCTGTGTTTATGGGGCTGGCGGTTCAGATCGGCATAGCTGTCGGCCAGATCAAGCAGGGTTGTGATGTCGTCCTGGGACAGGTGTTCAATGCCCAGAAGATGGCGGTGTGCGAAACTCATGACGGGGGACCCCACGTTATTTTTGGCGTTATAGGCGGCGGCGCAGGGCGGGGCAAGTCGTCGGGCGGGGGCATCCGGCCGTGGGGGCCGCGTTGGATTTAAGACCATTTGGAAGTTGGCATTTTTATTGCCGACACCAGCGCGTAAGTTGGGCGCATGGAATCAGTGGATTATCATCAGGCGCTTGCGCTTTTGCATTGGCAGATCGAACTTGGCGCGACCGAGGCGATTTGCGATGCGCCGGTGAACCGTTACGAGGTGCCCGCCGCGGTCGAGAAGCCGAAGGCGCAAAAGGGCAAGAGCGGACCAGTGCCTTTGGCTGCCCAAGGGCCGGATGTGGTGGCAGAGGCGACACTGGCCGCGGCTGGGGCTGCGACGCTGGATGAATTGCGTGCCGCCATGGCCGCCTTCGAGCATTGCGAGCTGAAACGCGGCGCGCGCAAAATGGTTTTCTCGGACGGGACGCCGGGGGCACGGGTGATGATCGTGGGCGAGGCACCAGGGCGGGACGAAGACCGCGAGGGCCGGCCCTTTGTCGGGCGTGCCGGCGTGTTGCTGGACAAGATGCTCGCGGCCATCGACATGGGGCGCCATCACCAGACGTCGCCTGTCTATATCACCAATGTCTTGCCCTGGCGGCCGCCGCAGAACCGCGATCCGAAGCCGGATGAAATCGCGATGATGAAGCCATTTCTGGCGCGGCATATCGCTTTGGCCAAGCCCGAGGTGTTGGTCATCGTTGGCAATTGGTCCGCGCAGGCGTTGCTGGGCAAACGTGGCATCACCCGCTTGCGCGGTCAGTGGACGCAAGCCGAGGGGTTGCCCGCATTGCCCATGTTCCACCCCGCCTATCTGCTGCGCAGCCCCGAGTTCAAACGCGAGGCCTGGGCCGATTTACTCTCACTGAAAGCGAAATTGACGCATGGTTGATCCCCTCACATTGCTGGCCTTTGTGCCCGCCGCCCTGGCGCTGAACCTGACACCGGGCGCGGATATGATGTTTTGTCTGGGGCAGGGCATGCGCTTTGGTCCGCGCGCCTCGGTTGCGGCCAGTGCGGGGGTCGCCCTTGGCGGTATGGTGCATGTGACCTTGGCAGGGCTTGGCCTTGGTGCGGTGGTGGCGGCCCTGCCGTGGGCCTTTGATGTGATCCGCTGGATCGGGGTTGGCTATCTTTTGTGGCTGGCCGTGCAGACCTGGCGTAGCAGCGGCGCGGCCGCAAATCCCGTGCCTGCGCCGAAATCCGCGTTTCGCAGCGGTTTGATCGTGAACCTGACGAACCCCAAGGTGATCCTTTTCGTGCTGGCCTTTGTCCCGCAGTTCGTCGTGCCAGAAGCGGGGCCGGTTTTGCTGCAGTTTCTGATGCTGGGGGCGGTGCTGTCCCTTGGCGGGTTGATCATCAACGCCTTGGTCGGTGTATTTGCCAGTGGTCTGGGCCGCCGGATGGTGGGGGGCGGGCAGGCGCTGCGCTGGATCAGCAGCGGTATTTTCGTGGCCCTCGCCGCACGTCTTGCAGTATTGGAGCGGACATGAGCCGGATTGACGAGACGATTGATTTTATCCCCGTGCGGATCGCGGTGCTGACAGTATCCGATACCCGCGGTTTGGCCGAAGACAGGTCAGGCGATGTCTTGGTCGCGCGCATCGCCGAAGCGGGGCATTTCCTCGCGGCACGCAGCATCATCCGCGATGAGCGGGGCGAGATTGCCGACCAGTTGCGCGACTGGTGTGCCGACCCTGAGATTGACGTGGTGATCAGCACGGGGGGCACAGGGCTGACGGGGCGCGATGTTACAGTCGAGGCACATCGCGATGTCTACGAGAAAGAGATCGATGCATTCGGCACCGTGTTCACGATCGTATCCATGCAAAAGATCGGCACCTCGGCGGTGCAAAGCCGGGCCACCGCTGGCGTCGCTCAGGGGACGTATCTCTTTGCGCTGCCCGGGTCTCCGGGGGCGTGCAAAGATGCGTGGGACGAGATTTTGATCAAACAGCTCGACTATCGGCACAAGCCTTGCAACTTCGTTGAGATCATGCCGCGTCTGGATGAACACCAGCGCCGGAAATAGCGGCTGCGGCGATGGATTTAATCCAATTCCCCCGCCGTACATCGTGATGCGTCTGATAAGCCGTGCGTGGCTGTCACAACTGTGATTTTGTTCTGCAGGCCTGCGGGGTAAGCTGGCACGGACGAAATAGGATCGGGGCAAGATGCGTTTTCTACGGCAAAGCATGATCGGGTTGTTTCTGGCAGCGGCGACATTGGGGTTTCTGGTGCTTGCGGCGGACCTCATTGGCGGGGCGGTTCAGCAGCGTCTGACCGACACGCCGCCCGAGCGCGTCCCGCGAGAACGGGTATTCTCGGTCAATGTGGTGCGTGCGCAGTCTGGGACCGAAGTGCCGATCCTGCAAAGTTTTGGCGCGGTGCAAAGCCGCCGCACGCTAGAGCTGCGTGCGGCCGTTGGCGGGCGCGTGGTCGAGCTGGCACCGGACTTCGAAGAGGGCGGGCAGGTCACGGCGGGTCAGGTTCTGGTGCGCCTTGACCGGTCGGATGCTTTGGCCGAGGTCGCGCGGGCGCAAAGTGCCGTACGCGATGCAGAGGCTGAGGGGCGCGATGCGGACCGCGCGCTGGCTTTGGGACTGGACGAGCTTGCCGCCGCCGAAGAGCAGGCCGCGCTGCGCACCCGCGCGTTTGACCGCCAGCGTGATCTGGGCGAACGCGGTGTCGGCACCGCAACGGCGACAGAAACGGCGGAGCTTGCTGCCTCAAGCGCACGACAGGCCGTTCTTGCGCGTCGACAGGTGGTGACCCAGACAGAAGCGCGCGTGGATAACGCGGTGCGCTTGTTGTCCAACGCTCAAATTGCGTTCGAGGATGCGCAGCGTGCGTTAAAGGAAACCACGATCACCGCGCCGTTTGATGGGGCGCTGAGCGAAACCTCGGTCGTCGAGGGGCGCTTGGTCTCTGCGAACGAGAGGCTGGCAGAGCTGATCGCGCCAGATGATCTTGAGATTTCCTTTCGCATCTCGACCGCGCAATACGCGCGCCTGCTGGATGCGCAGGGCCGGTTGATCAAGGCAGAGGTTACGGCGCGCCTTGATGTCGCGGGCGTGGACCTTGAGGCCCGCGGCCAGATCACCCGCGCGGGGGCCGCTGCGGGCGAGGGGGCCAGCGGGCGTCTGATCTTTGCCGCGTTGACGCAGGCACCGGGGTTCAAACCGGGGGATTTCGCGACGGTACATGTGCGTGAACCTGCGCTGGACGATGTGATCCGCCTGCCAAGCTCTGCCCTTGATGCCACCGGGGCGGTCTTGGTGCTGGATGCGGAGAACCGATTGGAAAGCATTCAGGTTTCTGTTCTGCGCCGCGTGGGCGACGACGTGTTGGTCCGTGGTCCGGTCGAGGGTCGCGACGTGGTCGAGGCGCGGTCGCCCCTGCTGGGGGCCGGTATTGCGGTAAAGCCGTTGCGTCCGGGGGCGGATGAGACCGCGCAGGGAGATGTCCCCAGCATGATCGCCCTGACAGAGGAGCGTCGGGCAAAGCTTGTGGCCTTTATCGAGGGGAATAGCCGAATGCCCCAAGAGGCGAAGGCGCGCGTGCTGGCGCAGCTGGCCGAGCCGCAGGTGCCGGCGCGCATGATCGAACGCCTTGAAAGCCGGATGGGAGGCTAGGGAGATGGCGCGCAGCATGTCCGGTCGTGCAGGGGGGATCCTGTCGTATTTCACCCGTCACCGGACGGCAGCCAACCTGCTGCTTGTGGTGCTGCTGGTCTGCGGGGCGGCCGCTGCGCCGAATATGCGGGCGCAGTTCTTTCCCGATGTGATCATCGACAGCGTGTCGGTCACTACCGTGTGGGAGGGGGCGGGGGCCGACGATGTGGACAGCGCCATCGTTCAGGTGCTTGAACCGGTCTTGCTGGCGGTCGAAGGGGTCGAAAGCTCCACCGCTGCCTCGCGTGAGGGCAGCGGGACCGTCTCGCTTGAGTTCGAGCCCAATTGGGACATGGCCCGCGCCGCGACGGATGTGCAAACGGCGGTGGATTCGGTTACCACACTGCCAGAAGATGCCGAAGATCCGGTGGTCCGGCGTGGTATCTGGCGCGACCGTGTGACCGATGTCGTGATCACCGGCCCGATCAGCGCGGAACAGCTGGGGCGTTTCGCGGATGAATTCGTCACGCGGCTGTTCGCGGCGGGTGTAACGCGCAGCACCATTCAGGGGGTCGCGGCACCGCAAACCCTGATCGAGGTGCCGTCGACCAGACTGATCCGTCACGACATCACCATGGCCGAAATCGCCGCCGTGATCGCGGCCGAGGTGGACGCCAACCCCGCCGGTGATGTGACAGGTGCCAATGCGCGCGTGCGCACCGGCACCGCGAAGCGTAGCGCGGATGCCCTGTCTCGCGTCGTGTTGCGCAGCAATGCGGACGGGTCGTCATTGCTGGTCGGGGACGTGGCGCGGGTGATCGAGCAGGGCTCCGACCGAGAGGTAGGGTATTTCGTGGGGGATGATCCCGCGATCTCTGTGCGTATTGACCGCTCTGACGGGGGGGATGCCATCGGTATCCAGCATAGCGTCGAAAGCGTCGCGGCGGATATGTCTGTGATGCTTCCCAAGGGCGTGACGATAGAGCTGATCCGCACGCGGGCCGAGGCGATCACCGGGCGGTTGGACCTGCTGATTGATAACGGGCTGATGGGGCTCGCACTGGTGGTGGGGTTGCTGTTCCTCTTTCTTAATGCGCGCACGGCCTTTTGGGTGGCCGCGGGCATACCTGCGTCGATGGCCGCGGCGATTGCGTTGATGTATGCGGGGGGGATCACGATCAATATGATCTCTTTGTTCGGGTTGATCATCACGCTTGGCATCGTGGTTGATGATGCGATCGTTGTGGGCGAACACGCGGACTATCGCCACAAAGAGCTGGGCGAGCCCCCCATGCAAGCGGCAGAGAATGCGGCGCGGCGGATGGCGATGCCGGTCTTTGCCGCAACGATGACAACGATCATTGCTTTTTTCGGTCTGCTTGCCGTGGGCGGGCGCTTTGGCAGTCTGATCGGCGATATCCCCCTCACAGTGATTGCCGTGCTGGCCGCGTCACTGGTTGAATGTTTTCTGATCCTACCGAACCATATGGCCCATGCGATGGCAGCAGGGGCCAAGCAACGGTGGTATGACCTGCCCAGCCGAGTGGTCAATCGCGGGTTTCTCTGGGTGCGCGAACGGCTGTTCCGCCCCTTCATGGCGGGGGTGATCCGCGCGCGCTATGTGGTGCTTGCCGGTGTGGTCGCTGTGCTGGCCTCGCAGGTGGCGCTGTTCATCCAGGGTGACGTGCAATGGCGGTTCTTCAATGCGCCGGAACGCGGGTCGGTGACGGGTAATTTTGCCATGGCCGAAGGGGCCACCCGCGCCGATACGCTGGCGATGATGCGCGAAATGCAACGCGCTACAGAAGCGCTGGGCGCGCAATACGCCGAGGAATACGGCACCAACCCCATCGACTATGTGATCGCGCAGGTCGGGGGCAATGCGGGGCGTGGTCTGGACGGGGCCGACAGCAAGGACGCCGATCTGCTGGGCGGCATCTCGATCGAGCTGATCGACGCCGATCTGCGCCCCTATTCCAGCTTCGCCTTTGTCGCCGAACTGCAAGACGCGGTGGTCAATCATCCCCTTGCCGAAACCGTCAGCTTTCGCGGCTGGCGGTCGGGTCCCGGGGGGGACGCGCTGGATGTGCAGTTCTACGGCGCTGACACGCAGGTGTTGAAAGCCGCATCGCAGGACCTGCAGGATGCCCTGCGGCAATATCCCGAAGTCAGCGCGGTGCAGGATAATCTGGCCTACGACAAGGAAGAGCTGATCCTTGATCTGACGCCGCAAGGACAGGCGCTTGGGTTCACGATTGATACCTTGGGGCGGGTGCTGCGCCACCGTCTGGGCGGGATCGAGGCGGCGACCTATCCCGACGGTCCACGATCGGCGACAATCCGGGTTGAACTGCCCGAGGGTGAGCTGACGGCGGATTTCCTTGAACGGACGCAGATGCGCACGCCGGACGGGCAATATGTGCCGCTGGCCGATATCGTCAGCGTGGACCGGCGCACAGGCTTCAGCACGGTCCGTCGCGAGAATGGCATCCGGCTCATCTCAGTCACGGGCGACATATCAGAGGATGACCCCGCCCGCGCGAGCGAGATCACGACGGCCCTGCGCGAGGATATTCTGCCGCGCATCGCCTCTGAACGGCAGGTGGATTTCCGCATCGGCGGGTTGAGCGAGCAGGAAGGCACGTTTCTGTCGGATGCGCTGACCGGCCTGATCCTTGTGCTGACGGGCATCTACCTTGTTCTCGCCTGGGTTTTTGGCAGTTGGACGCGGCCCATGGTGGTGATGGCGGTGATCCCCTTTGGTCTGGTCGGCACAATCTACGGGCACGCCCTGTGGGAGGTGCCGCTGAGCATGTTCACGGTCGTGGGCCTGCTGGGGATGACAGGGATCATCATCAACGATTCCATTGTTCTGGTGGGCACGATTGACGAATACGGAGCCACCCGCGGGGTGATCCCGTCGATCATTGATGGCGCGGCGGACCGGTTGCGGCCGGTGATGCTGACCACGCTGACAACGGTCCTTGGCATGGCCCCGCTGCTTTATGAGCAAAGCCAGCAGGCGCAGTTCCTGAAGCCCACGGTGATCACGCTGGTCTATGGTTTGGGTTTTGGCATGTTTCTGGTGTTGCTGGTCGTGCCTGCGCTGGTCGCGGCGCAGCATGATATCGGTCGCCAGATCCGGGCGATGCGTCGGGCCATGCGGGCTCGGGCAGGGGGTCTGCGCCTCGGCATTCTGGCGCTGTGGGTGCTGGTGGTGCTGTGGGGCGGGGCAACGCTGGGGTGGGTTGCGGTGACAGGCGGCTTGCATCCCGCACTGGTCGAGCTGCTGCCTGAGCTCGGGGCGATGGCCCCGCGCAGCGCGGCGCTGCTGCTGTTCCTGACCGGGGCGGCTTTGATCGCGCTGGTGGGCTATATCGTCGGCGCGGTGGCGTTGCTGCTGTCGCGTCGCAAACGGGCCCTGTGATCAGCCCGCATTGCATCCCACAATATCGACGGCCTGCTTGCTGCCCAATACCGTCATGCGGATGTGCGACCGGTTCAATGCCACGGGGCCGCCGCTGACGTGGCCCACGTCCACCCGCGCATGTAGGACGTTGCCCTTGCGGGTGGTATCTGCCTCGCTGACCCAAAGATCTGGGTTGCCGGTTTCGATCACCACCAGCTCTTGCCCGCCCGCGGGGGGAAGGGTGATCGCGGCGTCCAGTGTCAGGTCCGCGCCTGCCATACCGATGGTGCAGGTCACGTCTTTCACGCGGGCCTCTTTCGCCGAAAACGGGCGCTGCGCCAATGAGGCGGCAATCGCTGGATCGGCGCGGGTTGTGGTGGTGTCGATCACGCCGCTCAGCTCAAGCGAGGCGGGCACGCAGATGTCGCTGCACACGCCCAGATCAATGGTGGTCTGGACCGTGACGGGGGCCCCTTTTTCGGGCACGCTGATCCGCAGCGGCAACACGACCTGATCCTTGTATCCGATGGTGGTCAGATTGGGTTCGCGGAACACCGTGGGCGCAGGCCATTCCACGGCCACCGCCGACAGGTTGCGCGAGCCGGACCAGTCGAAGCTGGGCGGGATACCCATGTCACCGGGCGCGCGCCAGTAGGTCTTCCAGCCCGGCTCCACCGTCATGCGGATCGCGGCCATACGGTTGCCATCGGGCAGTACCCAGCCTTGCAGGATTTCCCCGTGGATCACTTCCATTGCAGAAGCGGGCAGCGGGGCGATAAGGGCAGCGGCCATCAGGCCAAGAATTTTTCTGGTCATGGCGCTTTCATGGGCCATCTGCCCCCGGTTTGCCAAGTCACGTTTGCATTATGATGTGTTGCAGTCGCGGGGGTTGAAAGCCGCAGGGGCGCAGGTCATGCTATTGTAATGACGCATAAGGACGACAGCATGAAAATGGATCTGACCGGCCAGCTTCTGGTGGCGATGCCCGGCATGGGGGATCCTCGGTTCGATCATTCGGTGATCTTTATCTGCTCGCATGATGACGAAGGCGCGATGGGGTTGATCGTCAATAAACCTGCCGCTGATCTGAAGCTTGGCGATGTGCTTGACCGGCTCAGCGATGTGGATATGGACGATGTTTCCGGACTGGGGGTGCATGTGGGTGGCCCCGTCGAGACAGAGCGCGGCTTTGTCCTGCACAGCGCCGAATACCGGTCCGTGATGCAGACGACGGATATCGCGGACGGGGTGGCGATGACAGCGACGCTGGACATCCTCGAAGACATTGCCCGCGGCAAGGGGCCGCGTCGGGCGATGTTGATGCTGGGCTATGCCGGTTGGGCCGCGGGCCAGCTAGAGGCTGAGATTGCCCAGAACGGCTGGCTGACCTGCCAAGGCGATAGCGCTATCCTCTTCGACCTGCCCGATGCGCGCAAATGGGAAGCGGCGCTGACCTCTATCGGCGTGGACCCTTTGGGGCTTAGCGCGACAGCAGGGCGCGCCTGACCTGCGACGATCTGCGGGGCAAAAGCCCTAACGCGGTGCGGCCGCACGGCGCAAACGGTCATTGATGGCACGGCCCAGACCGGTTTCAGGGATCGGGGCCACCGCAATCGGTTTTCGCAGCCGGTCAAGCGCGTGCAGTCGGTCAAACAGATGCGCTGCCGCTTCCACCAGATCGCCACTGGCCGATAGGGTCAGGTCATCCGGCCCGCTCCCGCTTGCTGCGCCAAAGCCAAGATAAACCTCTCCATCCGTCGCCGTTTGGGCGTTCAGACGCACGCTGGCACGGGGCGCGTAGTGAGAGGCGAGCTGACCCGGGGCGATAATCTCTGCCCCGTCGGCCACATCCAGCGGTGCGCCAAGAGCTGCCTCTATCGCCTCCGACGGCAGCCCGCCTGCGCGCAGCAACGTGGGGCGGGGCTGGTTCAGGCCGATGATGGTGCTTTCCAGGCCCACCGTGGAGGGGCCGTCATCAACCACAGCGGCGATCCGCCCCCCAAGCCCCGTCAGAACATGTTGCGCCGTCGTGGCGCTGATCTTGCCCGAGGGGTTGGCCGAGGGGGCCGCCACCGGACCGCCAAGCGCACGCAGAATGGCGCGGGCCGTGGGGTGCGCGGGCACGCGGATGCCGACGCTGTCCAGTCCCGCCGTCACCAGCGACGATAGCCCGTGCCCGTCGGCCAGAGGCAGCACGAGTGTCATCGGACCGGGCCAGAAGGCGCTTGCCAAAATCTCGGCGGTGTCGGACCAGCGCCCGTAGCGCCGCGCCTGATCCACATCGGCGACATGGATGATCAGCGGGTTGAAGCTGGGCCGCCCCTTGGCCTCGTAGATGCCCGCGACCGCCGTCCCGTTGCGCGCATCCGCCCCCAGACCATAGACCGTTTCAGTCGGTAGCGCGACCAATGCGCCTTGCTGCAGCAGGGTGGCGGCGCGGGCAATGCCGGAAGGGTCGGCTGGAAGAATCTCGGTCATTGGCTTCTCTCACGGGGGATGACGCCGCGTTTTGGGTTGCGGTGCGCAGGCTTGAGCGACATTCTCGCCGCAACAGCCCGGAGTATCGCCTTGGGCTTATCAGGTCGCTGTTCGGTTTGCCAAGCAGACGAACGCGTTAATGGAGGAAAACTATGCCCTATCGCGCCCCTGTCGAAGATTTTGCCTTTCTGTTTGATCATGTCGTAGGGCTGGACGCTGTGCGTCAGACCGACCGCTTCGAGGACGCCAGCGAAGACGTCACCCGCGCGATCCTCGAAGAGGCGGGCAAGATGACCAATGACGTTCTGGCCCCGCTGCAACGCGCCGGCGACCAGACCCCCGCCAAGCTTGAAAACGGCGTCGTGCGCACCTCGCCCGGTTTCGCCGACGGGTTCAAGGCCGTGGCCGAAGGCGGCTGGATCGGCATGTCGGCCGACCCCGAATTCGGCGGCATGGGCCTGCCCATGACCCTGACGACCGCCGTCAACGAAATGATGAGCGGCGCCTGCCTGTCCCTGCAACTTGCCCCCTTGATGAGCCAAGGCCAGATCGAAGCGCTTGAGCATCACGCCAGCGACGCGATCAAGGAGCTGTACCTGCCCAAGCTGATCAGCGGCGAATGGACCGGCACGATGAACCTAACCGAACCGCAAGCGGGGTCGGACGTGGGGGCACTGGCGACCAAGGCCGAAGACAATGGCGACGGCACCTATGCGATCTCGGGTCAGAAGGTCTATATCACCTGGGGCGACAATGACTTTGGCGGCAACATCTGCCACCTTGTCCTGGCGCGTCTGCCCGGTGCGCCTGCGGGCACCAAAGGCATCAGCCTGTTCCTCGTGCCGAAATACCTGCCCAATGACGACGGCAGCCTTGGCAATGCCAATAGCCTCAAGGTGGTGAGCCTTGAGCACAAGCTGGGGATTCACGGGTCTCCGACATGCGTGATGCAATATGACAAGGCGACCGGCTGGCTGGTCGGGCCCGAGCAAGGCGGCATGGCGGCGATGTTCACAATGATGAACAACGCGCGGCTTGGCGTCGGCGGGCAGGGCATCGGCATCGCCGAAGCGGCCTATCAGCACGCGCTGGCCTATGCGCTGGACCGTAAACAGGGCAAGACATCGCGCCCTGACGGCACCGGCACCATCGTGGACCACGCCGATGTGCGCCGCATGCTGATGACGATGAAGGCCGAAACCTTTGCAGCCCGCGCCATCGCGCTGTGCTGTGCCAAGGCCATCGACATGACAAACGCCACCGGTCAGGCCGAGTGGAAAGCCCGCGCGGCCTTCCTGACCCCGATCGCCAAGGCTTTTGGCACCGACACCGGCATAGCCGTCGCTGAGATGGGCGTTCAGGTCCACGGTGGCATGGGCTTTATCGAAGAAACCGGTGCCGCGCAGTACAGCCGCGACGTCCGTGTGACCGCGATTTACGAAGGCACCAATGGCATTCAGGCGATGGATCTGGTCGCGCGCAAGATGATGGACGGGGGCGAGGCCGCGAACCGTTTGCTGGACGAGATCGAGGCAGACGCCGAAGCCGCCCGCGACGTTTTTCCGAATATGACGGATGCCCTGTGGCAAGCATCGGAAACCCTGCGCGAGGCGACCGACTGGCTGACCGAGCAATCGAACATGGACACGCGTTTTGCCGGAGCGGTGCCGTACCTGCGGGCCTTTGCACGGGTGCTTGGCGCGCATATGCACCTCAAGGCGGCGCTGGCCGACAAGGGCGGGCCACGCGAAAAGCTGGCGCGGTTCTACATCCTGCGTCTGTTGCCGGAACACGTTGGCCTGCTGGCCCATGCCCAAGCGGGCGAGGCCGATCTTTTCGCGCTTTCCGCTGACGAACTGGCCGCCTGATGCCTGATACCGCACCCACCGGTTTGCGTTTCCCCTGGGAGACGCCGCCCGCCCATGATGCGGCGATAGAGGTCGCCCCCGGCGTGCTTTGGCTGCGTCTGCCGCTGCCGATGAAGCTGGATCACGTTAACGTCTATGCCTTTGACGAAGGCGACAGCTGGACGATCATCGACACGGGGTTCGCGTCGAAAAAGTCCAAGGCGCTGTGGACGGACCTGATCGCGGGGCCCTTGGGCGGCAAGCCGGTGTCGCGGGTGATTGTGACCCACCACCACCCCGATCACATCGGGTTGGCGGGCTGGTTCCAGACCGAACACGGGGCAGAGCTGGTGACGACGCG
This sequence comes from Sulfitobacter sp. UBA1132, assembly GCF_002311545.1. Lineage (NCBI taxonomy): Bacteria > Pseudomonadati > Pseudomonadota > Alphaproteobacteria > Rhodobacterales > Roseobacteraceae > Sulfitobacter > Sulfitobacter sp. UBA1132. The sequence goes on from NZ_DCAN01000011.1 coordinate 438,082, forward strand.
CACCGCGTGGTTGACCGCGCGGATGCTGACCCTGGACCCACAAGAGGCACCGCCAGCCGAGACGCTGGCTTTCTACAAACTGTCGGGGATGGACGCCGCGCTGTACGACAAACGCGCCTCCGAGCGGCCATTCAACTTTGCCGACATCGTCTCGCCTCTGCCGCTTGGCTTTACGCGGATCAAACAGGGCGACGAGATCACCATCGGGGGGCGCGTGTTTGACGTGCATATGGGCAATGGGCACGCCCCCGAACACGCCACCTTCTGGAGCCGTGATGACAATCTGGTGATAGCTGGCGATCAGATCCTGTCGTCCATCAGCCCTAACGTCGGGGTCTATGCCACCGAACCCATGGCCGACCCCATTGGCGAATGGATCGAGGCCTGTGACCGTCTGTCGTTGCTGGCGCGCGAGGATCATCTGGTGCTTGGCGGGCACAAGCTGCCCTTCACCGGTCTGCCCACCCGCATGCGCCAGTTGATAGAGAATCACCACAGCGCCCTGCGCCGTCTGGAAAAGGCGATTGCAGAGCCGAAGTCGGCGTCTGAGTGTTTCTCGACCCTGTTCAAGCGCAACATCGGCGAAGGCGAATACGGTCTGGCGCTGGTTGAAGCGGTCGCCCATCTCAGCCATCTTTACCAAACGGGCCGTGCCACACGCAGCTTGCGGGCGATGGATGGGGCTTGGGTGTATCAATCAAAGGGCTGACCGATGGATAACGAGATCAAGACAGCGGCCGAAGCGATCGAGGCCGACGCGTTGCCGCGCCTCTACGAGGTGCATTCGGACCCCGACAGACGCAATGCCTCTGACCAGCCGGTGCCCAAGGGGATGACCCAAAAGCCCGCCGCGCAGAAATCACCGGCGCAATGGGCCTACGAGCGGGTCGTGCTTTACCTTAGAAATTTCGAAGAGCAGCTGGATGGCGACCACGAGGTCGCGATGGGGTTCGCAGGCGGTGACGCCGGTGTGCTGCGGATCGAGGGTATGGGCTATTTCGATCCGGACATCGTGACCTTTTACGGCAAGGACAACGCGGGGGCACGGATGCAGCTGGTGCAGCATGTCACCCAGTTAAATGTCGCCCTGCGTGCGCTGCCCAAAGCGGTGCAGGAAGCCCCAGCGAATCGTATCGGTTTCCGCTTGGCACAAGACCTTGAGACGCAAGAGCCGGCACAGACAGGCGAAAACACCTGATCCCGCGCATTTTGATGCCGTGACATAGGCAGATGAATACAGTATTCCCCAGTTCAAATCATACGCACGTTAAGACAAGGATCGCGCAAATGGCCAAACATGAACACGGCTCGATGGACACCAGCACGCACGAGAAGACTTTTGACAGCTTCATGAACTTCGTCAAATGGTCGAGCATCGTGATTATTGCCATTCTGGTCTTTATGGCGATCTTCGCGCGCTAAGGCGGGCAAACCTAACCGACAGGATATTTCTATGCGTGTTTGGATGGCTTTGGCCTGCGTCGGGCTGCTTGCGGCCTGTGCGAATGATACCGGGATTGATAACACACCGGCAGAAGTCGCGGCGGCCGCCTATGTGGCACCGGGGCCGCGATCCATCACGTTGATGACGATGATCAACAACCGCACCGGCAGCGGCGGCCATACGGCGCTGGTGGTCAATGGCTCGCAGCAGGTGATCTTTGACCCTGCCGGTTCCTTCCGCGATCCGCGCGTGATTGAACGCGGCGACGTGCTTTACGGTATGACACCCAAGTGGATTCAAGGCTACAAATCCTCGCACGCACGCAGCACCTACCATGTTGTCAGCCAGGAACTTCAGGTGACGGACGCGCAGGCGGAACAGATCTTGCAGCTTGTGATGTCGAACGGCACGGTAGCAGGGGCGTTCTGCGCCAATGCGACCTCGGGCATTCTGTCGCAGGTCCAAGGGTTCGAAAGCATCTCCAAGACCTTCTATCCGGCCAAGCTCAGCGAACAGTTCGCCAGCTTGCCCGGTGTCACGACGACAAAATACTACGAGAATGACGAAGGCGATGTGATCGACGCGGTGCGGGCGTCGCTTCTAGCCCAGTAACCAAAGCAGACTGTAAAGCGTTGCTGCACCGCTGATGATGGCGAGCAGCACGTTTTTGGTGATCACCCCGATTGTCAGGGCCGCAGCCGCTGCCGCCATGCGCGGCAGGTCAAGCTGCCCGTCCGTGGCTGCGGGCCAGATCACCTGCGGAGCCACAAGCGCGGGCAGGATCGCCACCGCCGTATAGCGCAGGTGCCGCAGCAGCCATGCGGGCATCTCGCGGTCGCCAACCAATCCGGTAAAGACAAAGCGCAGCCCGAAGCTGCCGATGCCAAGGGCGATGATCACGAACCAAAGTGTGCCGGTGTTGATATGATCCATTATACCGCGTCCTGTTCAGGGTGTTGGGGCTGGCGCCGGTCCAGCCAAAGCTCTGTCTGCGCACCGGCCATCATCCCCGCAAGCCCCGCGATGATCAGCCCCAGCGAATAGGGCACTCCCGCCGTCAGCAGCCCCGCGACAGAGGCGACCAGCGCCGCGACCACATGGGCCGGCGTGCGGAACATCGGCGCGATCATGGCCAGAAAGGTGATCGGCAGCGCAAAGTCCAGCGCCCAGCTTTCGGGGATCTGCGCGCCCACCATCGCCCCCACCAGCGTGAACAAATACCACAGCGGCACAATCGGGGTCACACAGCCAAAGAAATACGCCATCCGCTGCGGAATCGTCATATCGGGCTGTTTTTCGTACTGCGCCATCGCGCAGACATAGGATTGGTCGACCGTCAGATAGGCCGCCAGCGCGCGTTGCCACAGCGGGGCGGAGCCGATGTAAGGGGTCAGCGACGCGGAATACATCGCCATCCGCAGGTTCACCGCCAGCGCAGAGGCCAGCACGATTGCCGTCGGGGCATGTTCCTGCATCAGTTGCAACGCGGTGAACTGTGCTGCCCCCGCAATGACCACAACCGAAAAGGCGAGCGTTTCGAATACGTTCAATCCTGCCTCGGTGGCGAGGATGCCAAACAGGGACGCAAAGGGGATGATCACCAGAACAAAGGGTGCGGCGTCGGCAAGACCTTTTCGAAAGGCCGATTTCGTGGTGGTGATGGCCATGCGTTCCCCCTAGATTGCCGGGACATGCTTAACTGCCGCTTTGGGGGGATGCAATTGTCCGTCAAGACAGACACCGATGCTTATTTGATCGCACCGCAACCGGGTTTGGCGCGGCTGACCCGTGCCGTGACCGGGCGCGACCAAACAGGGGCTGAAACAACGATCAATGTGGTCGAGGAACGCCCGCTGACGATATATCTGAATGCGCAGGAAATCGTCACCGCGATGACGATCGGCGATTACCCCGAATACCTCGCGCTTGGGTTCTTGCGCAATCAGGGCATGCTGCGCGACGGTGAGGATATCACTAGTGTAGACTATGACGAAGAGCTTGAGGTCGTCGTCGTCCGCACCGCCCGCAAAACCGATTACGAAGATAAGATGCGCAAAAAGACCCGTACCTCCGGCTGTGCCGTGGGCACCGTCTTTGGCGACATGATGGAGGGGCTAGAGGATGTGTCTCTGCCCACGACCCCGCTGCGGACCTCGTGGCTGTATGACCTTAGCGCGCAGATCAACCGCACGCCGAGCCTGTACCTGGAGGCCGGGGCGATTCACGGCACGGTGCTGTGTCAGGGCAATCGCCCGCTGGTCTATATGGAGGACGTGGGCCGCCACAACGCGGTCGACAAGATCGCGGGCTGGATGCTCTCTGAAAAAGTCTCGGCCGAGGATAAGATCCTCTATACCACGGGGCGGCTAACCTCCGAGATGGTGATCAAGACCGCGATGATGGGCATCCCCGCGCTGGTGTCGCGCTCCGGCTTTACCGCCTGGGGGGTAGAGATCGCGCAGCAGGTCGGGCTGACGCTGATCGGCCGGATGAAGGGCAAACGCTTTATCTGTCTGGCGGGCGAGGACCGGTTGATCCGTGACGCGGACCCCGACGGAATCGCGGATGAACCGAAACGATCTGGGCGAAAGGGCAGCGCATGAAACAGCCACTTGGGGTGATCCTTGCCGGTGGGCAGGCGACGCGGATGGGCGGCGGCGACAAGGGGCTGTTGCAGCTTGGCGTTCAAAGCGTGCTGGGTCATGTGATTGAACGGCTGACCCCGCAGGTGGATCGCGTCGCGTTGAATGCCAATGGTGATGCCGCGCGGTTTGCGGGGCTGAAGCTGCCGGTGTTGCCCGATAGTATCGACGGGTTCGCCGGTCCCCTTGCGGGCGTGCTGGCCGGGCTGGATTGGGCCGCTGATCAAGGCGCGGATACCATCGTCACGGCGGCGGCAGACACGCCGTTCTTCCCCGGTGATCTGGTGCCGCAGCTGTTGCTGGCAAGCGAGGGGATGACCCATCCGCTGGTGCTGGCCGCCACGCCGGATGCCAAACGCGGCACCGCGCGGCATCCGACCTTTGGCCTCTGGCCTGTGGCCTTACGCGACGATCTGCGCGCCGCCTTGCAGGAGGGGCTGCGCAAGGTCGTGATGTGGACCCAAACGCATGAGGGTCGCGAAGCGATGTTCCCCCATGAGGACGCGTTCTTTAACATCAACACCCCCGAAGATCTGGCCCGCGCACAGGAGATGCTATGAGAGTTTACGGCGTTGTCGGCTGGAAAAACGCAGGCAAAACGGGGCTGATGGAACGCCTTGTGACCGAAATCACGGGCCGCGGGTTTTCAGTGTCTACCGTGAAACATGCGCACCACAGTTTTGATGTGGATCATCCGGGCAAGGACAGCCACCGCCACCGCGTCGCTGGCGCGCGCGAGGTGCTGTTGGCCTCGCGCAACCGCTTTGCCCTGATGCATGAGCTGCAGGGCGAGGATGAACCGACGCTCGACGCGCTGCTGGCCAAGCTTGCGCCCGTCGATCTGGTGCTGGTCGAAGGCTACAAACGCGACGGTCACGCCAAGGTCGAAGCGCATCGGGCCGAAACCGGCAACGCGCTGATCGCGCCGGAGGATCCGACGATCAAGGCGATTGCCAGCGACACCCCCATGACGTTGGATCGCCCCGTATTCGATCTGAATGACACCAGCACCATCGCCGATTTCATTCTGGCCGAGGTGGGGTTGTGAGCCCTTTCGACACGCTTGTTGTGGTCGATTGGTCCGGCGGTAATGACACCGGACCAACCCCGCGCAAAGATGCGATTTGGGCGGGGGTGTCGCGCGGGGGCATCTCGGACCCGCCTGTCTATCTGCGCAACCGGTCCGAGGCAGAGGCGTGGATCGCCGCGTTGATCGAAGCAGAGCTGGCGCAGGATCGCCGCCTGTTCATCGGCTTCGATTTCCCCTTTGCCTACCCCAGCGGTTTTGCCGAGGCCCTGACGGGTAGCGACGATCCCTTCGTCCTGTGGGAGTGGTTCGAGGCGCGGGTCGAAGACGCGCCAGACCGTAACAACCGTTTCGATCTGGTGGCCGAGATCAATCTGGGTCTGGGCGATGGCAGCGGCCCTTTCTGGGCCAACGGGCTGCCCAACCGCGATATCGCAGGGCTTCCGCGCACCAAGGCGGGCTACGCCAACCCGTTTCCCGACAAGCGCGCGGGGGAACAGCGTGCCAAGGGCAGTTTCACCTGCTGGCAAATGGCCGGGGCAGGGGCTGTCGGGTCGCAGGTGGTCATGGGGCTGCCTGTGCTGTCACGCCTGCGTGCTCGTTTTGCCGATCATGTCGCGGTCTGGCCGTTTGAAAGGCCGGATGCGCAGGTGGTCTTTGCCGAGATCTGGCCGTCGCTCACCGTGGGGCCCGCCCCTGACAACAGGGTCAAGGATGCGTGGCAGGTGCAGGAGCTTGCACGGCAGCTGGCCGCCGTCCCCGCCGCCGATCTGGCGCAGATGCTGGATGTTGAGGCAGCGGAGGAGGGTTGGATTTTCGGTCTGGGGTTCGAACATCTGCTCAAGGCCCCGCCACCCCTGCGCAACGATTGTTTTGCCCTGCCGCCGGGCGTGCATTGGACGCCGGTGGACGAGGCGCTGGCGCAGTTGCGGGCACGGCTGCATCCGGTGACCCCTGTCGAAGACGTGCCCTTGGCTGCCACCTTGGGGCGCATCGCCGCGGCGGACGCGCTGGCACGCCGCGCCAATCCGCCGCTGCCCAATACGGCTGTTGATGGCTATGGCTTTGCGGGCGGGCGCGCGGCCGGGGCCCATGCGATGCCGCTGGCCGAGGGGCGCGCGGCGGCAGGCGACGCGCCGGGGGCGCTTGCCGAAGGGCAGGCGATCCGCGTGCTGACAGGGGCCGCGCTGCCCGAAGGCGTCGATACCGTGGTACTACAAGAAGACGTGACCAGCGACGGGCGCACCCTGCGGTTTAACGGTCCGGTGAAACAGGGTGCCAATACCCGCAAAGCGGGGGAGGACGTGACAGCGGGTGCCGTGACACTGCGCGCAGGACGGCGGATCACAGCGGCGGATATCGCCTTGCTCGCGGCCACGGGGACGGCGTCTGTGTCGACCCATCGGCCGTTGCGCGTTGGCGTGCTATCGACAGGGGACGAGATCGTCGAAGCCGGTCAAACCGCGGCCGACGGGCAGATATTCGATGCGAACCGCCCGATGTTGCTGGGGTTGGTATCGCAGTTCGGACATCAGGGCGTGGATCTGGGACATGTGGGTGACGATCGCGCAGCTTTGCGCAGGCGGCTGGATGAGACGCAGGGACGTGTTGACGCGATCCTGACCAGCGGTGGCGCGTCGGCGGGGGATGAAGACCACGTGTCGGCCCTTTTGTCCGAGGCGGGGGCGCTTGACCTGTGGCGCATTGCGGTCAAACCGGGGCGGCCCTTAGCGCTTGGCATGTGGCAAGGCGCGCCGGTTTTTGGTCTGCCGGGCAACCCCGTGGCGGCTATGGTCTGCACCCTGATTTTCGCGCGCCCTGCGTTGGCGCGGCTGGCGGGGCAGGACTGGCCTGTACCGCAGGGGTTCGACGTGCCCGCAGATTTCAGTAAACGCAAGAAACCGGGGCGGCGCGAGTATCTGCGCGCGCGGATGCGCGACGGGCGGGTGCAGGTCTTTGCATCGGAGGGGTCGGGGCGGATCAGCGGGCTGGCTTGGGCCGAAGGATTGGTCGAACTCCCGGACGCCGCGGCCGACATCCAGCCGGGCGATCTGGTGCGCTATATTCCCTATGGGTCTTTCGGGATCACCTGACCGCTAGTCGAACGTCCCTGCCACGCGGCCCAGCAACATGAAGGCCCGCACGGTGCGCGTGTCGGTCAGTGCCGAGATGTCGGCGTCAGAGGCCTCGGCTTCAAAGGCGGCGAAGGCGCGGTCGAAACGGCGCAGGAAGTGATGCGCGGCATCGCGGAAGATCGGGTCCTGCTTCATGCGGGCACTGGTCAGCGCCAGCGAGGACCGGTCGCGGATGCCGCCCAAAGCTGCGATCGGACGGCCTCGGGCCCCTTGGGCGAATTGGCGCCAGATTTCGGGGCGTGCACGGTCGGGGCGCAGGTCATCCATATAGATACCGTCCTGACTAAGCAGCGTCAGCACGTCCTGCGACGCCTGCACCAGCTGGGACGCATTGCGGTCTTTCAACGCCTTGCGCAGCGCCGAAAAGCCTTCGGTATCCTCTGCCGTTTCGGGGAAATTCAGCGCGCGAATAAAATCTTCATGTGACAGCGGTGGGGTCATATCCGCGGCCGAAGTGCCAAGCGCCAGCGCAGGCTGGTCATCGACCACCGCAGGCTTGAGAGGTGCAAGGCGGGTGCTGGCGTCGCGGCGGCTTTGGAAGGTGGCCAGCGTGCTTTCGGTCTTGCGGGCGGCGGCGGCGATTTCATCCAGCTTGCGCGCGACGGTCGCGTCTGCGCCAAGGTTCTGCCCTTGCTGTTGCGCGATATACGCCTGCCGGATCGCGTCGATCGCGGCCTGCAAGCGTTTGCTTTCCTCGCGCATGACACGGCTGGCGCGGGCCGCTGTGGCGGCGACCCAGATCATGCCAACGGGCATGAAGATCGCCAGCATCGTCATCAGGAACCGCAAGCCGGCACCGCCCGTATCGGGTTGCTGATCCGACGGCAGCATCAAGAAAAAGATCGCGGACCCCAGCAACCACACAGCGCTTAGCGCTGCGGCGATGAGTTCGATGTTCGAGATCCCGCCGTCGTTCGGGCGCGAATAGACGCCAAAGGGGGTCGACCGCGCGGATTGGCGCGGCGCGTTCGGTGTCAGCTGCGGTTTGTCGGTCATCTCTTTGTCCCCGGCTTATGCGTAGACGATTTTGAGAACCTCATAGGATTTGTCCCCCCCGGGTGTCCGCACCTCGACGCTGTCGCCTTCTTCCTTGCCGATCAGGGCGCGGGCGATAGGGGATTTGATGTTCAGCAGACCTTTTTCGATATTGGCCTCGTATTCACCAACAATCTGGTAGGTCTTCTCTTCGTCGGTGTCTTCGTCCACGAGGGTCACGGTCGCGCCGAACTTGATCGCGCCGGACATCTTGGCCGGGTCAATCACATCCGCAAGGGAGATCACGCCTTCGAGCTCTTTGATGCGGCCTTCGATGAAGGACTGCTTTTCCTTGGCGGAATGGTATTCGGCGTTCTCGGACAGGTCACCGTGTTCGCGGGCTTCGGCGATGGCTTTGATGATGGCAGGGCGTTCAACCGACTTCAAATGCTTGAGTTCGGTTTCCAAAGCCGTGTGACCGGCGCGGGTCATGGGGATTTTTTCCATCAGGGGGCGTCCACGCAATGAGGGTCACAGCCCCCGAACTGTCGTCCGAGGGTGCAACCGATTTGAATTGATCTTTACCTGACCCAAACTGCCCCGCGATTGCAAGAGCAGAGTCAGCCCGTCCGCGGCAATCCGCGCTTAGTCATCGTATTGGACCAGCTCGTATTCGACACCGTCGTGATCGCGAAAATAGAAGCGCCGCCCGGGTTCGTAATTGGCGTGGTTCACCGGCGTGAACCCCTGCGCTTTGACCAAGGTTTCGGCGGCGTCTAGATCATCGACGGTCACCCCGATATGGTTCAGCGCGCCGGTGGTGTCATAGCTGCTGGTGCCCGTGGTCGGCGACTTTTTCGGTGTGTAGAGCGCCACGTATGAGCTGTCGGTTCCGATGTGAATAGTATGTCCGCCCGCGATCGCATCGCCTTGCCAGCGGATACGCCAGCCAAAGATCTGCGCCATCCAGGCGGCGGTGGCTTGCGGGTCGGTTACGGTGATGTTGGCATGTTCCAATTGTGCTGGCATTGTCGGGTCTTCCTTCCTTGTTTGTGACGTTGACCCTATGGTGTGTAATTTCTAAACCTAACTTTAGGTCAAGGATTATTTCGGGGAATGTCTATGGCGGTGAATGACGGGTTGTCGATTGGCGCTTTGGCGCGGCGCACAGGCTTGGCGGTGTCCGCCATCCGCTATTACGAGGCGCAAGGGTTGATCAAACCCTGGCGCAACAGCGGCGGGCAGCGGCGGTTCGAGCGTGCCGATCTGCGGCGGCTGAGCTTTGTGATGATCGCGCAGCAATTCGGCTTTACCTTGCCGCAGATCAAGCAAGAGCTGGATCGCCTGCCAGATGGGCGCACCCCCACCAAACAGGACTGGGCGCGTATCAGCCAGGCGTTTCGTACAACGCTGGACGACCGGATCGCGACGTTGACCCGCCTGCGTGACGACCTAGATGGATGTATCGGATGCGGTTGCCTGAGCCTACAGGCCTGTGCGCTTTATAACCCTCAAGACCGCGCGGGGGAGAAAGGGCAGGGGCCGCGCTATCTAATGGGAGATCCGCGCAGCTAGCATTTTGCGATGCGAAACAATATTGCTGCACTTGCAACATTTAAGATGCAAACTGTCGTGGGTGCGCTAATTTACGCTGTGTTGCGATTGCAATAGCGACCGTGCTGGTTTAGCGAAATCCAAACCGTTTTCTGCCCGAAGAGGAGCCCCAAATGGCCGAAGTTGAACGCGAAGCAATGGAATATGACGTCGTTATCGTCGGTGCGGGCCCTGCCGGTCTGTCCGCCGCGATCCGTCTGAAACAACTCGACGCCGACTGCAATGTGGTCGTGCTGGAAAAGGGCTCTGAGGTGGGGGCGCATATCCTGTCGGGTGCGGTTCTGGACCCGATCGGTCTGGACGCCCTGATGCCCGACTGGAAAGAAAAAGGCGCGCCGATCAAGACCAAGGTCGAGGAAGACAACTTTTACATGCTCGGCGAGGCGGGTAAAATCCGGGTGCCGAACTTCCCCATGCCACCGCTGATGAACAACCACGGGAACTACATCGTTTCTATGGCCAATGTCTGCCGCTGGATGGCAGAACAGGCCGAAGAGCTGGGGGTAGAGATTTTCCCCGGTATGGCGTGCTCAGAGCTGGTCTATGGCGACAATGGCGAGATCAAAGGCGTTGTGGCCGGTGAATTCGGCATCAGCGCCGATGGCACCAAGGGCGACGGCTATGAGCCCGGCATGGAACTGCACGGCAAATACGTCTTCCTGTCCGAAGGCGTGCGCGGCAGCCTGTCCAAGCAGGTGATTGCGAAATACGATCTGGACGCCGGAAAAGAGCCGCAGAAATACGGCCTTGGCATGAAAGAGATCTGGGAGATCGACCCCGCCAAGCACAAAGAAGGCACCGTGACCCACACGATGGGCTGGCCTTTGAACAGCAACGCGGGCGGCGGGTCGTTCATCTATCACATCGAAAACAACCAGGTGTACGTCGGTTTCGTTGTCCACCTTGGCTACAAAAACCCGCATGTCTTCCCCTACATGGAATTCCAGCGCTTCAAGCACCACCCGATGGTTGCTGAGCTGCTTAAAGGCGGCAAGCGCGTGGCGTATGGCGCGCGCGCCATCACCGAAGGCGGCTATCAGTCGATGCCCAAGATGGTCGCACCCGGTGTGGCGTTGCTGGGCTGTTCGGTGGGCATGGTCAACGTGCCGCGCATCAAGGGCAACCACAACGCGATGCTGTCGGGCAAAGCTGCCGCCGAAGCGGCCTATGACGCGATCCAGGCGGGCCGCGCCGGTGACGAGCTGACCGCCTACGAGGAAGATGTCCGCAGCGGCGAGATCGGGAAAGATCTAAAAAAAGTGCGCAACGTCAAACCGTTGTGGAGCAAGTACGGCCTTGTGACCTCGCTTGCCGTGGGTGGGTTCGACATGTGGACCAATACCTTCGGCTTCTCGCTGCTGGGGACGCTGGGGCATGGTAAATCCGATGCTGAAGCGACCGAAAAGGCCGACAAACACAAGAAGATCGACTACCCCAAGCCCGATGGCAAGCTCAGCTTTGACCGTCTGACCAACGTGGCGTTTTCCTTCACCAACCACGACGAAAGCCAGCCCGCGCATTTGACGCTGAAGGATCCGTCGGTGCCGGTGAACATCAACCTGCCGGAATACGCTGGCCCCTCGGCGCGGTATTGCCCTGCGGGCGTGTATGAATTCGTCGAGGAAGACGGCAAGGACCCGCGCTTTGTCATCAACTTCCAGAACTGCGTGCACTGCAAGACCTGCGACATCAAGGACCCGACGCAGAATATCGTCTGGACCACGCCGCAGGGTGGGGATGGCCCGAACTATCCTAATATGTAAGCGTCGCTTACGGGCCTAACATGTAAGCGTCGCTTGCGGGCCTAACGTGTACGCATCACTTACTGGATGAAATCGATCAAAGGCGTGCTGCGGCGCGCCTTTTTTCATGCAAGGTTCCGCCGATAGAGGATAAGCGGGATGTCCCTTTGGATAGGCGGCATTGCGCTTGGTCGTGAACCTGTTAGCCTTGCGCGCAAATACAAATGAGGCGTGCCAGTATGATCCGTAACCTTCTGTTGACCGCAAGCGTTTTGGCGCTGACCGGAGCCGTTGCAATGCCCGTACAGGCGCAATCGGCGGCGGGGGCCTATCTTGCCGGTCGGCATGCTGCGGTGCGCAGCGATTTTGCGGAATCTGCCAAGTATTATGGCGAAGCGCTGGCGCTTGATCCTAAGAACCCCGAATTCCTTGAAAGCACGGTTCTGGCGCTGCTCTCGCTGGGGGATATCGACCGCGCCCTGCCTTTGGCGCGCATCATGGCCGCGTCGGACCAGCCCGGGCAGATCGCCTATCTGGTGACAACCGCTGGCATGGCGCAGGAAGAAAACTATGCGGGTCTGATCGAACAATCCGCAGACGAGGGCGGGATCGGCCCTTGGGTGGACGGTTTGGTCAAGGCTTGGGCGCATGTGGGCGTGGGTGACATGACCGCTGCCATCACCCAGTTCGACGATCTGAGCAAAGAAGCCGGCATGCAGGGGTTCGTGCTGTATCACAAGGCTTTGGCACTGGCGTCGGTCGGCGACTACGAAGGGGCGGAGGCGATCTTTGCTTCGAACCAAGCGGGATCGGCAGGGCAGACACGGCGCGGTGTGATCGCGCGGGCGGAAATCCTTGGCCAGCTCGGGCGAAATGAACAGGCGCTTGCGCTGCTGACCGATAGTTTCGGGGCCAGCAGCGACCCCGAGCTTGACGGGTTGGTCGCCGCCTTGCAGGGGGAGGGGCAGGTCACCTTTACCCAGATCCCCGATGCCAAGGCAGGCATTGCCGAAGTCTTCTTTACCTTCGCCGCCGTGCTGCGCAATGAAAGTGCCGGTGACTACTATGTGCTGCTTTATTCGCGCATCGCGCGTTACCTGCGACCCGATCATATCGACGATCTGCTACTGACCGCGGATCTGCTGGAAAACATCGGCCAGTACGAGCTTGCGATCGAGGAGCTGCAGGACGTACCCGCCGACAACCCCGCCTATCACGCAGCCGAGCTCGGGCGTGCGGCGGCGCTGCGACGGTCGAACAAACCGGAACAGGCGATCGAGGTTCTGCAACAGCTGACCCGCAGCCACGGCACCTTGCCGTCGGTCCACTCCGCCTTGGGCGATGCGTTGCGGGCGCAGGACAACTTCAAGGCCGCAATCAAATCCTATGACCGCGCGATAGAGCTTACACCCGACAGCAATCCGCAACGCTGGGTGCTGTATTACGCCCGCGGCATTGCCGAAGAACGCTCTGGCAATGGCGAGGCATCCGAACGGGATTTCCGCGTCGCTCTCGAGATCAACCCCGATCAGCCTCAGGTGCTGAACTACCTCGGCTATTCACTGGTCGAACAGGGGCGGAACCTGGACGAAGCGTTGAACATGATCGAACGCGCCGTCGCGGCGAGCCCTGACTCAGGCTATATCGTCGATTCACTGGGCTGGGTCTTGTACCGTTTGGGCCGCTACGAAGAGGCCGTCGACCAGATGGAAAGGGCCGTTGAACTGGTTGCCGTTGATCCGGTGGTCAACGACCATTTGGGCGACGTTTACTGGTCCGTTGGCCGTCAACGCGAGGCTGAATTCCAATGGCGTCGGGCGCTATCGTTTGTTGATCCCGAAGACAAAGACAGCGAGGCCGATCCCGTCCGCATGCGCCGCAAACTCGAGGTGGGGCTGGACGCGGTATTGGCCGAAGAAGGGGCCGAGCCGCTCAGCAAAGCCTCAGCCGAGAAATGACGACCCAAGCCGCTGCCCTCGGGGTTGCCAACGCGGGTTTCGCCTGGGCCAAGGTGAACCTGACCCTGCATGTCACTGGGCAGCGCGGCGATGGCTACCATCTGCTGGATAGTCTTGTGGTGCGCGCCGGCGTGGGCGACCGGATCGCGGTATCTCCCTCTGACCAGCTTGAGCTGTTTATCGATGGTCCCTATGGCGGTGCCGCCCCCCATGATGATCGCAACCTCGTGGTGCGTGCGGCAAGGCTGCTGGACGCGGGCGCGGGCAGGGGGGCACGGTTGCATCTGACGAAAAACCTTCCCGCCGCGGCAGGGATCGGCGGAGGATCAGCGGATGCGGCCACGGCGCTGCGCTTGCTCTCGGCGCATTGGGGGCTGCCGGTGCCCGAGGATGTGGCGCGACTGGGTGCCGATGTTCCGGTTTGCCTGCATGACACCCCCCAGCGGATGGAGGGGATCGGCGAGAGTTTGACGCCCGCGCCCAAGCTGCCGCCCTGCTGGCTGGTGCTGATCAACCCGAATAAATCCGCCGCCACGCCCGAGGTCTTCTCGCGGCTCGAGTCCCGCGCCAACGCGCCCATGCCCAAAGAGCTGCCCGCATTCACCAGCGCGCCTGCCTTCGCCGCCTGGCTGGCCACACAGCGCAACGATCTGGAGGCACCGGCGATCCAGGTGGTGCCAGAGGTGGCAGAGTGTCTGGGCAGCCTACAGGACGCGCTGCTGGCGCGTATGTCGGGTTCTGGTGCGACCTGCTTTGGCCTTTACGAGACGGAGGCACTGGCGCAGCGCGCCGTCACGCGTATTTCCGCGGCACAGCCCGGTTGGTGGGTCACCGCCGCACCGATGCTGGGGTAGCTTCGACGCGCCCCAATGGGGGGGCGATTAGCTAATACGCGCAACGACGTAGTCGGCCAGATCGCGCAGCATCTGCGTCAGATCATGATCCGGCAGGGTGTTCAGCGCAGTCTTGGCCTGTTCCGCCCATGCCAGCGCCTCTGCCTTGGTTTCATCCAGAGTGCCATGTGCATTCAGCAGCGATAGTGCATGTTCAAGATCGCCGTCCTCCTGCTTGCCCTTCTCGATGGTGCGGGTCCAAAAGGCACGCTCCGCCGCGTCGCCTTTGGCGATCGCCTTGATCACGGGCAGGGTCAGCTTACGCTCGCGGAAGTCATCACCGATGTTCTTGCCGGTGGCATTCGGATCGCCTTGATAGTCCAGCAGATCGTCGACAATCTGGAACGCGATCCCCAAGGCATCACCATAGTCAAACAGGGCCTGAACCTGTGCGTCAGGGGCCGTGGCAATCACCCCGCCCACCTGTGTCGCCGCCGAAAACAACGCCGCCGTCTTCCCGCGCACGACCTGTAGGTAGATGCCTTCATCCGTGGCCAGATTCTGCGCGGCGGTCAGTTGCAGCACCTCGCCCTCTGCAATCGTGGCGGAGGCATTGGCAAGGATCGCCAGCACGCGCATGTTATTCGTCTCGGTCATCAACTGGAAGCTGCGCGCGAAAAGGTAATCGCCCACCAGCACCGAAGATTTGTTATCCCACAGCAAGTTGGCCGTCGGCCGCCCGCGACGCTGCGCGCTTTCATCGACCACATCGTCGTGCAGCAGGGTCGCGGTGTGAATGAATTCGACCGTGGCGGCAAGGTGCACGTGGTAGGGGCCGTCATAGCCACACAGTCGCGCCGCAGCGAGGGTCAGCATCGGGCGCAACCGCTTGCCGCCTGCCTCTACCAGATGGGCCGTGACCTCGGGGATGCGCGGCGCATGTTCTGACGCCATGCGGTCGCGGATCAGATCGTTCACCGCGGTCATATCCGCGTTAAGATAGGCCGCCATCCGGTCATGTGGTTTCTGGGTGTTTTCGCTCGTCATTTACACGACCTTAATTGGAAGGCTCGACAATCAACGTCGATTGCCCTTACATCTCTGTTATGAAGGAACTTTTGCGCACAACCGATCCGACAATAATCGCCTTTGCCAGCGCCCTTCTTCAGGGCGAGGATATAGACTGCTTTCCGCTGGACGTAAACATGAGCGTGCTTGAAGGCGGGATCGGCATTTTCCCCCGCCGCTTGATGGTGCACGACGACGATTACACCGCCGCAACGCGGGTCCTGCGCGACAACGACATCCCCACCGGGTTGCCCAAATAACCGCTGTGGACGTCTATGACCCCGACGCGCTCACGCGGGATGCGTTTCTGGGCGGCAAGCTGCATTTGTGGCAGCCGCGTAAAGGCTACCGTGCGGGCGTTGACCCTGTTTTATTGGCTGCAACGGTGCCGGCGCAGGCAGGTCAGCGCGTGCTAGAGCTGGGCTGCGGGGTCGGGGCGGCGTCGCTTTGTCTGGGCGCGCGGGTGCCGGGCTTGCAGCTGACAGGGGTCGAGATTCAGCCTGCCTATGCCGCGCTTGCACGGCGCAATAATCCAACATTTGAAGTGGTTGAGGCCGACATTGATGCCATGCCGCTGGCCCTGCGGCAGCGACAATTTGACCACGTTCTTGCCAACCCGCCGTATTTTGATCGCCACGCCTCTGTCGCGGCGACGAACAGCGGTCGTGAAACCGCCTTGGGTGAAGCGACCCCCTTGGAAACCTGGGTCAAGATCGCGGCCAAACGCCTTGCCCCGAAAGGGCAGGCGCATTTTATCCATCGGGCGGAACGCCTGCCCGATCTGATCCGCGCGCTACCCCATGATATGGGCAGCATAGAGGTGCTGCCGATCGCACCGCGCATCGGTCGCATGGCTGAACTGGTCATCCTGCGTGCGCGCAAAAGCGGGCGGGGGGCGTTTCGCTTGAACGCGCCCCTTGTCATGCACGAAGGCGCACAACATTTGAGCGACGGCGACAGCTATGTGCCCGAAATACGAGCGGTCCTGCGCGAGGGCGCAGCGCTACCATTCTAAGCAGCCTCTCGCCGATATCTCAACTTGTCGATAGTTTTGCTGCGCTGCCGCGTGACAGGTGGAATATTTCGTGCTTCAATCATTCTACGCAACATAACCTAAGGAGAGTTACATGGCTTTTGACGCACATCTGGATGCTCTGAAACGGAAGCATTTGGCAATGAGTGACGCTGTAGAACAGGCCCAACGATCGCCGAGTATGGACGGGCTAAAGGTTGCGAATATGAAAAAGGAAAAGCTGCGCTTGAAAGAGGAAATTACCCGGCTTTCCGCCTGATAGATTTCAATTCCGTTGGCGTGCCCATTGGTGGGCCGCCGACAAAAAGGCCAGCGCGAAATGCGCTGGCCTTTTGCGTTCAGGTAGGCCGTTTAGACCAGATGCTGTGCACCATTCGCGGTGATCGTGGACCCGTTGATAAAGCCCGCGTCATCACTGACTAGGAATACAACCGCGCGGGCGATTTCTTCGGGTTCGCCCAAGCGGCCGGTCGGGATTTGCGCCACGATAGAGTCGCGCACCTTCTCGGGCACCGCCATCACCATATCCGTCGCGATATAGCCGGGGCAGATCGCATTCGCGGTAATATTGGCACGCGCGCCTTCCTGCGCGAGTGACTTCACAATGCCCAGATCGCCTGCTTTGGTCGCGGCATAGTTCACCTGGGCGAACTGACCTTTCTGCCCGTTGATCGAACTGATGACGACGATCCGACCGAACTTGCGTTCGCGCATGCCAGGCCAAACCGGGTGGATCGTATTGAAAACACCCGTCAAATTGGTGCCAACCACTTCGTTCCACTGGTCGGGCGTCATCTTGTGGAAAGGTGCGTCACGGGTGATACCTGCGTTCGCTACGACCACGTCGATCGGGCCTAAATCTTCTTCGACTTTGGCAATCCCGGCTTTGGAATCGTCATAGTCGGCGACGTTCCACTTGTAGGTTTTGATGCCCGTGGTTTCTGTAAACTGCGCAGCTGCCTCGTCGTTCCCGGCATATGTTGCCGCGACGGTGTATCCTGCGTCTTTCAAAGCTGTGGAAATAGCCGCCCCGATCCCGCGGCTTCCCCCTGTTACAAGTGCAACACGTGACATAAATCTCTCCCCTTAAGGCAATGTTGTTTCGTTTGCCTTGTTAATTTCGTAATTTAATTACGTGGAGAATTTGTAGTCAGGCTTGAAATTCATTGCAACAGTTTACGCAGGGAAAAAGCAGATGTTTTTCGCGTGGCGCGCGTTCTTGCCGAACGCGCGCCACGCCTGATTGATT
>NZ_DCAN01000011.1:455877-534780 GCF_002311545.1 Sulfitobacter sp. UBA1132
GCCCATGCCGCCGCCGATGCACAGGGTCGCGAGGCCTTTTTTCGCGCCGCGTCGCTGCATCTCGAACAAAAGGGTGTTCAGGATGCGCGCGCCGGAGGCTCCGATGGGGTGGCCGATTGCGATGGCACCGCCGTTTACGTTCACGATCGATGGATCCCACCCCATGTCCTTGTTAACCGCGCAGGCCTGCGCCGCGAACGCTTCGTTGGCTTCGACAAGGTCTAGATCCTCGGCCTTCCAACCCGCTTTCTCAAGCGCTTTACGCGATGCATAGATCGGGCCGGCACCCATGATCGTCGGGTCCAGGCCAACGGTCGCATAGGACGCGATGCGCGCCAAAGGTGTGATGCCGCGCTTTTCGGCGTTGTCTGCGGACATCAGCAATGCGCCAGCGGCGCCGTCGTTCAGGCCGGACGCATTGGCTGCGGTGACGGAACCGTCTTTGGTGAAGGCGGGGCGCAGTTTCTGCATCGCTTCCATCGTGGCACCGTGGCGGATGTATTCATCTTGATCGACAACCACCTCGCCCTTGCGGGTTTTGACGGTGAACGGCACGATTTCGTCCTGGAATTTACCAGCCTTCTGGGCGGCTTCGGCTTTGTTCTGCGAGGCCACCGCGAATGCGTCTTGGGCGTCGCGGCTGATATCCCATTTAGCGGCAACGTTTTCAGCTGTTTGACCCATATGGTACCCGTGGAACGCATCCCACAGACCGTCGCGGATCATCGTATCGATAAGTTGCACGTCGCCCATTTTCTGGCCCGGACGCAGATTTTGTGCGTGGGGGCTCATCGACATGTTTTCCTGACCGCCGGCTGCCACAATATCGGCGTCGCCCAATTGGATGTGCTGTGCTGCCAAAGCGACCGCGCGCAGACCGGAGCCGCAGACCTGGTTGATCGACCATGCAGCGCTTTCGATAGGCAGGCCCGCATTAACATGTGCCTGGCGGGCAGGGTTTTGCCCCTGAGCGGCGGTCAGAACCTGACCCAGAATTGTTTCATTGACCTCGGAAGGGTCGATGCCTGCGCGGGCGACGATCTCTTTCAGCACCGCGGCGCCCAGATCGTGCGCTGGTGTATTTGCAAAGGATCCGCTGAAGCTGCCGACAGGCGTGCGCGCTGCGGATGCGATGACAACGTTGGTCATATGTGTTCTTCCCCTGAACTACTGACGTGGGGTAATATAATACGGCGTTTTCCCGTTCCCCCGTCTTCTATGGTTTGGACATATCCCATTGCTGCACATGCGGCAATCGCGCCATGTTCGCTTACGCATTTTTGCGCTCTTCCGGCGTGCTCTGCCAGTAGGGTTGGGTGGTTGGTGCGCCATACAGAAAGCCCTGTTGGCAATCGACCCCAAGCGCGAGAAGCAGGGATGCATCGTCTTGATTTTCCACCTGTTCGGCGACGGTAATCATGTCGAAGTTGCGGGCAATCGACACCATGATCGACACGATTGCACGATTGTCGGGGTGGTCGCTTACGCCGCGGGCGAACTGCCCGTCGATCTTCAGAATGTCAAAGAACATCTCTTTCAAATAGCGGATGGCGATGTAGTCAGAGCCAAAGTTATCCAATGCAAAGCAAACGCCCCGTGTCTGGAGCTGGTCCATAAAGCTGGCGACAAGCTCTGGCATCTGCATCGCCGATTTTTCGCTAATTTCTAGGATGAGACGTTCGCCAATGGTGCCGTCGCGCGACAGCCACCGGTTCAAAAGGGTCGTCCATCCCGCATACCCGATAGAGCGCGCGGACATGTTGATGGAAAGGCGTAACCCTTTGTTTTCGCTCAGCGCGGCAAGCCCCGCATTGAGCGATAGCACATCAATCTCGCGGCCAAGCTGGGTCTTCTCGACCACGGGCATGAATTCGCGGGCGGGGATGACGCGACCGGTGGGATCCAGAATGCGAATAAACCCCTCGTAAAAGGCGATTTTGGGGTCGTCCGCGTCCCGCATGACAGGCTGGTATGCCATCAACGTCTGATTATGCGCGACAGCAGCCCTGACCATGGCCAGCGTGCTGCCGTCGCGTTGGGTCAGCGCGTAGTCGAGCGGGTTTTTCGTTCCCTCGGGCAGATCGGCGAGCGGGTGTGGTGATATATCTTCCAAAGTGGCGCTTCCATTTATCGCTGTACTCATGTCACCTTGGCGCGGAAACTTGTAACGCCGGGTTAACGCGGCAATGCAGTACAAATTTTAGCCATCCGGCCAGATCCGTCGGAGAAGGGGATGTGGATGCAGCGGTGTGACTGGGCTGGGCCAGAGCAAATTTATCTGGATTATCATGACACTGACTGGGGTGTGCCGGAGTATGACAGCCGCGCGCTTTGGGAAAAACTGATCCTTGATGGCTTTCAGGCAGGGCTGAGTTGGATCACGATACTTAAAAAGCGAGAGAATTTCCGCGAGGCTTTTGCCGGTTTTGACCCTAATGTCATCGCTACATGGGGTGAAGCCGAGGTTGAACGCTTGCTCGCCAACCCCGGCATTATCCGCCACCGCGGAAAGATCGAGGCGGCGATTACAAATGCACGCGTTTGGCAAGAGATTGAAAAGAAGGAGGGATTTGATCGGTACTTATGGAAATACGTGGGGTTCGAGCCACTGCAAAACCGGTTTGAGCGTCAGTCGGATGTTCCCGCATGGACGCCGCTTTCAAAGCAGATATCGGCTGATTTGAAAAAACGGGGGTTTAAGTTCTGCGGCCCGACAATCGTCTATGCGTTTATGGAGGCTGTGGGCATGGTGAATGACCATTTGACGTGCTGTCCCCGTCATCAGGCTGTGGCGCAAAGGCCCAAACACGACTGGGACGCCGGCTAGGCCGCTGTTACCGTGTTAGGCGGTAACGGTACTTAGGCGCTTTGCGAGTTGGTCAAGCATCACAATCGTGTCGCCGCTGGTCGAGAATGCCTTGGTGCGGCAGTAGTCGAGGTTGACCACGATATCGCGATGACATGCTGCCTCTGGCGAAGTCTGGACGGCGTTCTTCACCACGTCAGCGATGTTGAGCGTGGATTGCGTTTTAAGCGCGGGCGAGAGCGCGGCGAAGGTGCCGTTTGATCGATATGTCACGATAAGGTTCAGGCTGCTGAGCGCATCGGTCAACCTGCGTGCCAATCCGACAGAAAACTCGACGCGCTGGTCTTGCGGAACCTGCGCAAGCACATCCGCAAAGTTCTGCAGCACGATCACAGCGATCTGCATGCCGCCACCAAACTCGGATTGCATGCGCATAATGCAGTTTTCAAAGGCGTCCTGCGGGACAAGGCCGCTCTCGGAAAGCTCGGACGGCGACATTGGACGGTCGAGCGCGAGCTCTTTCAGAACGTCGAAATTCTCTTGGTTGGGGGATTCATGCGGGCGTTTCAGGTGCCGGACAAATTCGGCGTTGCGCATTTCCGCACCATGAATGCGTGCCTCAAGGTCGAAGAACTCGAACGGTTTGATGATATAGTCCCACGCGCCCGCCACGAAGGATTTCGCGATGCTTTCGCTGTTCTTTACCCCGGTGAGCATGATGATGGGCACGAATTCGTACCCGTCGATTTGTCGGATGTGGGGGATCAGTTCTACGCCGGACATTTCCGGCATCTGGATGTCGAGCAGTAGGCAGTCGAAAATAACCGGCGCGCTATGGATGACTTCAAGCGCCTCCTTGCCGGAGGCGGCCGTGCGGACATATTCGTGATCTTGCGTCCGAAGATATTCTTCTAGCAAATTGCGCAGATCTTGATTGTCCTCGACGGCCAAGATCCTCATGCGCGTGGTCTTTCGACGCGATGCACCACAACTGCGTTATGAGTTCCGATGAAGTGCATTGGATGCAAACAGTATCCGCCGCGATAGCCCATGTTATGCGTCACACTAGCCCCCTCAAACCGTTCAACACCTTGATGCTGCGTGACAATCGTTAACATTTCAACTTAAAAGTGCCCGCTTTAACTTTTTGTTAACGATTTTGGCGATTTTAAGGCAACGTTCGGCGGGTCACATGACGTAGGGCGGCGGAGCGTTCATCGAAATGCGCATTTTCACGGACTTCCCGGCCGCTGCTGCCCAATAAGCTACGATTTGAGGCTAATTGGGCCAAGTTCGTGCATTGACTCCAACCCGCAGCACCGTATAAGCGCCGCTTGATTGGTGTTGGTGGACCCCGCAAGGGGAACCCTGTCAGGCTTCGGCCAGAGGACAACGCCCTTTACCGCCCGTCGCAATCCTGCGGGGGCCTCAAAAAGGAGAACAGCCGTGACTAAGCGTACAGCTGCCAAGCACAAAATTGACCGCCGTATGGGCGAAAACATCTGGGGCCGTCCTAAGTCCCCAGTGAACCGTCGTGAATACGGCCCCGGCCAGCACGGTCAGCGCCGCAAGGGCAAAATGTCCGACTTCGGCATTCAGCTGCGCGCCAAGCAGAAGCTGAAAGGCTACTACGGCGATCTGACCGAAAAGCAATTCCGCCGCATCTACGGTGAAGCCGAGCGTGTAAAAGGCGACACCGGTGAAAACCTGATCGGTCTGCTGGAGCGTCGTCTGGACGCCGTTGTATACCGCGCCAAATTCGTCGCGACCGTTTTCGCTGCGCGCCAGTTCGTGAACCACGGGCACGTCAAAGTGAACGGCAAGAAGGTTAACATTCCTTCCTACCGCGTCAAAGAAGGCGACGTGATCGAAGTGCGTGACCGTTCCAAGCAAATGGTTGCCCTGCTCGAAGCGACGCAACTGGCAGAGCGTGACGTGCCTGACTACATCGAGGCGGATCACTCCAAGATGACAGCGACATTCGTGCGCACCCCCGCTTTGGGCGACGTACCATACCCTGTCATGATGGAACCGAACCTCGTGGTCGAATTCTACGCGAAGAACTAAGGTTCCTCGCATATCAATGCCGAAGGGGCCACGCTGGAAAGACCGGCGTGGCCCTTTTTGCGTTTGGTGACGCGCCTTTAGCGCGGGGCCATATGACGCTGGGACAAGATCGTAGTGGCGCTGGCGACGGCGCGCGTTTATGGTCCGCCCGACAGGAGACATGACAGATGACAACCGCTATTCGCCCGCAACCCGGCATTATGGACATCGCGCTGTATCAAGGCGGGGCGTCCCATGTGGCGGGGCTTGATAATGTGATCAAGCTCAGCTCGAACGAGAACCCGCTTGGCCCGTCCGACGCGGCCGTCAAAGCGTTCCGCGATGCGTCCTATGATCTGCACCGCTATCCGTCCTCTGATCATACCGCGCTGCGTCAGGCGATCGCGCAGGTGCACGGGCTGGACGCTGACCGCATCATTTGCGGGGCCGGCTCGGACGAGATCATCGCCTTTTTGTGCCAAGCGTTCTCGGGCGAGGGGACAGAGGTGCTGCACACGGTGCACGGCTTTGGCATGTACCGGATCTCCGCGCTGGCCAACGGGGCGACCCCGGTCGAAGTTCCCGAAAACGAACGGGTCACGGATGTGGATGCGCTGCTCGCGGGCTGCACCGACAAAACGCGGCTGGTGTTCATCGCAAACCCGAACAACCCCACCGGCACCATGATCGGGCTGAGCGAGATTGAACGTCTTGCCGCCGGTATCCCCAAACAGGCAATTCTGGTGCTCGACGGGGCCTATGCCGAATATGTCGAAGGCTATGACGGCGGCGCGGCTTTGGTCGATAGCCACGATAATATCGTGATGACGCGGACGTTCTCCAAGCTGTACGGTCTGGGCGGGCTGCGGATCGGTTGGGGCTATGCTCCGGCGCATATTATTGACGTGCTGAATCGTGTGCGCGGGCCGTTCAACCTGTCGCAGGCCGCGCTGAATGCCGCGACGGCGGCGATCAAGGATACCGGCTACGCCGCCCATTGCCGGAGCGAGAACGCCAAATGGCGCAATTGGATGGCTGATGCGCTGGCAGAGATCGGCGTGCCGTCTGATGTGTCTTGCGCGAACTTCATCCTCGCACGGTTCAAGTCGCAGGACGAGGCCGAGGCCTGTGATGAATACCTCAAGACCCAAGGGTTGATCGTGCGGCGCGTGGCGGGCTACCAGCTGCCGACCTGCTTGCGGATCACCGTGGGCGATGAAAGCGCATGCCGCCGCGTGGTGCATGCGATCCGACAGTTTAAAGGCGACTGATATGCCCGTAATTTATGAGAAAGTCGCGCTGATCGGCTTGGGGCTGATCGCCTCTTCGATGTTCTGGGCGATGAAGCGCGGCGGGCTTGCGGGCCATGTGTCGGGCTTTGCACGCAGCGCCGAAACCCGCGACACCGCCCGCGAGATTGGCCTGTGCGACGAGGTCTGCGATTCCATCGCCAAGACAGTGAAAGACGCGGATCTTGTGGTGCTTTGTGTACCCGTCGGCGTCATGGGGTCGGTCGCGGCCGAGATGGCCGGGCATCTCAAACCCGGCTGCACGGTGACGGATGTGGGGTCGGTCAAGGCGGATGTGATCGCGCAAGTGGGCCCACTGCTGCCCGACGGGGTGCATTTCATCCCCGCACACCCTTTGGCGGGGACCGAACACTCCGGCCCACGCAGCGGCTTTGCAGAGCTTTTTGACAACCGCTGGTGCCTGCTGGTGCCTGTGCCCGACACCAACGCCAATGCGATCTCGCGGTTGCGGAACCTCTGGGATGGTATGGGTGCCAATGTCGAGGAAATGGATGCGGAGCATCACGATCTGGTGCTTGCGGTGACCAGCCACGCGCCGCATTTGATCGCGTATACGATGGTGGGCGTGGCCGACGATTTGCGCCGCGTGACCGATAGCGAAGTGATCAAATATTCCGCTGCGGGTTTTCGTGACTTTACCCGCATTGCGGCAAGCGATCCGACCATGTGGCGCGATGTGTTCCTGACCAACAAGGAGGCCACGCTCGAGATTCTGGGCCGCTTTACGGAAGAGCTTTTCGCATTGCAGCGCGCGATCCGTATGGGGGATGGCGATCATCTACATGATTACTTCACCCGTACCCGCGCGATCCGTCGCGGGATTATCGAAGCGGGGCAGGACACGGACGCGCCGAACTTTGGTCGCCAACCCGGCAATAAATGATCCGGACGGCGCTGATATACGCGCTGCTTTCCGGTGCCGCACTGGCCGGCCCCGATACCTCTTTGCGCCCGCCGGCTTTGGCCGGGGGGGCTGCGCTGACACCCCAAGGGTCGATTGCCACGCCGCCGCGCAATGTGGGGGCCAAACGCGCGATAGCGGCCACGGGCGAGATCTCCTCCTCGCTACGGCCCAGCCTGCGCAGCCGTAAGCTAGAGCAAGCGGCCAAGGCCAAACGCCGCCTGCTGGCCAAGGGCGCGGTATGCGGGGATATTTCCATTCAGGGCAAGGCGATCGGACGGGTGCAACCCAAGCTAAAGGGCTGCGGCGTCAGCGATGCGGTGCAGATCCAGTCGGTGTCGGGCGTGCGGTTGAGCCAAGCGGCGGTGATGGATTGCAAGACTGCCAAAGCATTGAAAACATGGATTGATCAATCGGCAAAGCCCGCTTTTGCCGGTCAGGGTGGCCTGCGAGGGCTGCGTGTCGCCGCCCATTACGCCTGCCGGACGCGCAACAACCAGCCGGGTGGCAAGATATCAGAACACGGGCGCGGGCGGGCGATCGATATCTCGGGTTTCCAGATGCACAGCGGAGCCGAGGTCAGTGTGTTGAAGGGCTGGAATGCCCCCGCCAGCCGTAAGGCCATGCGTCGGGTGCACAAGGGGGCCTGCGGGCCCTTTGGCACCGTGCTTGGCCCGAAAGCGAACCGCTTCCATCTGGATCACTTTCATTTCGACACGGCGCGGTATCGCAAGGGGACCTATTGCCGTTGATTTAACGCAATTCAGCGCAAGATAATCTTGGGTGCTCGGCCCAAGGGGATGAAACCCATAGACATCTTTCCGTCCTTCACGGTGATGTCCAGATCCAGCGCATCGGTGTTCCCCGACATTTGTGCCAACCCCTTCAGCATTTGTTCCGCTTGGGGGCGGAAGTTGGGGGGGATGTATCCCGCGCTCTCAACCATGGTCAGCATCGTCGGCCAGTCTTGTGCCGCGACCGACAGCGTCCCTGTTGCCAGACCGTCTTCGGCGACCACAATTGTACCGCGCAGGGACAGGGCGATGTCGCCCCAGGCAAGCTCGGCATGACGCAGGTCGATCACGCGGGGCTGGGGGCGGGTCGGGCCAAGGGCCTTGCGGTCCCACAGCCGGTCAAAGGTGATGGTCGCTTTGGCGGTGACGGTGTCAAACGCCTCTGCCCAATCGTCGGGCAGGCCGAACAGGCCGCGCAGTGCGGCACTGGGGGTGACGTTTTGCGCGTCCAGCGCCAGATCGTAGATCGGCTGGCCGACGGTCTGTTGCACAGCGCTCACGTTCAACCCGTGCCCCTCGACAGGGCCGGTGACGGGCAGATCAAGCACCCAGGCTCCGCCATCCAGCGTCAACCGGTCCAGCTGGCCGGAAACACTGGGGCGTAGGCGCAGATCGGTTGTCACGTCCTCGGCCGACAACATGGCGCGCAGGTTGGGGCCGGACAGGCCAAGCTCGACATAGGGCGAGGCTACGGTGACATATCCGGGCCAGTATGCGGGGGTAGAGATGTCGATGCGCTTTGCCGCGACGGCGCTGGCGATCCCGCGCCCGGCATTTTGGGCCGGCGGGGTCAGGGTCACATCGGTCAGACGGGTTTGCAACCGCGTGGGGAAGCCCTGCTTTTTCATTTCGCCCACGTCTGCCTGCCATCCGGCTGCGCGGCGCGTTTCGATCAGTTTCGCGATGCCCCGCTGCAATCCGGACGAGGCAGCGACCCACCATCCGCACCAAACCGCCGCCAGAACGACAATAACCAACACGACCTTGCCCATTTTACCCAACACCTTATTAACGCCTGCGATAGCGCAGCTTTAAACAAGCCAATGATAAAGGACCAGAGACATGGCAATGTGGGTGTTCGGTTACGGCAGCTTATTGTGGAAACCGGGGTTTGACGTCGCGGAAAGCGTGATCGGGCGGTTGCCCGGGTATGCGCGGTCTTTCTGCATGCGCTCCATCCACCACCGTGGCTCGGTCGAACGTCCGGGGCTTGTGCTGGCGCTGGATGCGGATACCGGCACGGCCTGCGATGGCATGGCGCTGCGCGTGGCACCGGGCACCGAAGAGGCGACGCTGGCCTATTTGCGCGAACGCGAGCTTGTGTCGTCGGCTTATGTAGAGAAAACCCTGGATGTGCAGCTAGAGGACGGGCGCACGGTCGCGGCTTTGGTCTACGTGATTGACGCAGAACATGACCAATACTGCGGCGGCTTGCCGCTGGAAGAGCAGGCGCAGATCATCTCGGGTGCGGTTGGCGGCATGGGGCCGAATACCGAATACCTATTCAACACCGCAGCGCATCTGACGCAGATCGGACTGCATGATCCGTCGCTGGCGTGGCTGCACGACCGCGTAAAGACTTTATGCGCATAAACCCGTGGCATAACCGTCGGGATTAAGTGTAGGCTGCGGCAACAGAAGCACAAAAGTGTCAGGAGCCACGAGGCATGGCGCAGTCAGATCGCGAATCCAAACCACAGTTTTCCCAGCCGGTGCGGCAGATCACGCTGATGCTGATCGCCCTCGGGCTGACTTGCATCGGGGCTTTTCTGGCGCTGCCAAGCGTTTTGCCTATTTTTGCGGCGAACCCCTATTTGAACGGGGTCATTATCGTCGTTTTCTTCATCGGTGTGATTGCCTGCTTTTACCAGGTGGTGCAGCTGATCGGCTCTGTCCGCTGGATCGAGAATTTTGCCTCTGACGCGCCCAATGCCGATGCCGTCGCCCCGCAGCTGCTGGCACCGCTGGCATCGCTGCTGCGCACACGCGGTGCGCGGATGCAGGTGAACGCAACCTCTACCCGATCTATCCTCGATTCAGTCGCCACCCGCATCGACGAAGCGCGCGAGATCACGCGCTATATCGTCAACATGCTGATCTTCCTCGGGCTTCTGGGCACGTTCTACGGCTTGGCGACGACCGTACCGGCTGTTGTTGAAACCATCCGCAGCCTCGCCCCGCAAGAAGGGGACGGCAGCACCGATATGTTCGCGCGCCTGATGACAGGGCTGGAATCGCAGCTTGGCGGTATGGGGGTGGCGTTCGGGTCGTCCCTTTTGGGGCTGGCGGGATCGCTGGTGGTTGGCTTGCTTGAACTCTTTGCCGGTCACGGGCAGAACCGCTTTTATCAAGAGCTTGAAGATTGGCTCAGCTCGATCACCCGCGTTGGTTTTTCCTCGGGCGAGGATGGGGCGTCGGATCAAAACGCGGTGGCAGGTGTGCTGGATCACATGGCCGAACAGATGGACAGCCTGCGTCAGCTGATCGGACAATCGGCGGAAAGCCAGACCGCGCTGAACAGCAAGATCGGTGCGCTGGCCGCCACGATGGAGGAACTGTCGGCGCGGGCCGCACAGACCGATACGCCGGCCGAAAGCCTTGACCGGATCGCCAAGGGGCAGGAGCGTATGGTGGCCGTGCTTGAAGGGCAGGGTGAACACGAACGCGCGGATGCGGAAAGCCGGATGCGCCTGCGGTCGATCGATGTGCAGATGCTGCGTATTCTCGAAGAGATTTCAGCCGGACGGCAGGAGACTATGGCCGAGTTGCGCAAGGATATATCCTTGCTGGCCAAGGCGCTGTCGGCCCCGCGTGGCGCTGAGCCGCGCCGCTTGCGCACCCCTGACCGTACCGACACCGAGGGCAGCTGACCATGGCGCTTTCCCGACGCACTGGAGCACGGTTTCAAGGCTCGATCTGGCCGGGATTCGTGGATGCGATGACGGGTCTTTTGCTGGTGCTGATGTTCGTGCTGACCATCTTTATGGTGCTGCAAGCCGTACAGACCCAGCGGATCAACGGCCAAGAGAACGAACTGAATTCACTGTCGGGTGAAGTCGCGGCGCTGGCGCAAGCGCTTGGGATGGAACGGCAAACCACGGCCGAGCTTGAGGCAGAACTGGGGACGCTGAACACATCCCTCACCGCTGCCCGCGATCAGGCGGCAGAGCAGGCGGCGATGATCGCCTCCTTGACCGCGACACGCGATGCGCAGGCCGCACAGCTTGACGCGGCAGAGGCCAAGATCACCGGTTTCGAGGCGCAGGTGGCAAGTCTGTTGTCCCAGCGGGATGCGGCGGTCGCCCGTGGAGAGGCGCTTGAGACACGACAAGAAGAACTGCTGAGCGCGCAAGAGGCGTTGAACCTTGCCTTGGCGCAGGCGCGGACAGAGACGGACGCTCAGGCCGAAGCCGCCCGCCTTGCCGCCGCCCGCCGTGATGCGCTGTCAGCGCTGGTGGATGATCTGCGGGCGCAAAATCAGGATGCGCAGGCCGCGTTGGAAACCGCCGCCGCGCAGAACGCCGCGGCGCTGTCAGAGGCCGAAGCCGCCCGTCTGGCCGAAGCCGCTGCCGCCGAACGCTTGCGTGAAAAGCTGGAAAACGCCGATGCAGAGCTGACCGCAATGACGCTGGCGCTAGAGACGCAGCGCAAAGAGGCCGAGGATACGCTGACCCTGCTCGCCGCCGCCCGCGCTGCCAAGGAAACGCTGGATGCAGAACTTGCCGCTGCGCTGGCGGAAACCGAAAATCTCGAGGCAACACAGGCCGATCGGGCAGAGCTGCGCGCCAAACTGGCGGATGCGCTTGCGGCAAAGCTTGCCGCTGAGAACCGCGCCGAGGCAGAGCTGTCGGATGCAGAGAAACAGGCCGCTTTACTGGATGCTGCGCGGTCCGAGCTGGCGCAGGAAGAAGCGGCGACTGCCGCGGCACAACGCCAGACAGAGTTGTTGAACCAGCAGGTTGCCGCCCTGCGCGGCCAGTTGGGGGAACTGCAATCCCTGCTGGATGATGCCGTCGCACGCGATGCCGCGAAAGAGGTGCAGTTGCAATCGTTGGGGTCAGATCTGAACACCGCCCTCGCACGGGTCGCCGCCGAAGAACGCCGCCGCGCCGAGCTTGAAGCGGCTGAACGTGCGCGGCTTGAGGCCGAGACGAAGAACCTCGAACAATACCGGTCCGAGTTCTTTGGCCGCTTGCGCGCGCTTTTGGGCAATCAGGAGGGTGTGCGCATCGAGGGGGACCGTTTCGTCTTCTCTTCCGAGGTGTTGTTCCCCCCGGGGGCCGCCACGCTGTCCGCCGATGGTCGCGGAGAGATCGCCAAGGTCGCCGGTATCCTGCGCAACATTGCGGCCGATATCCCGCCTGAAATCGACTGGGTCATTCGCGTAGACGGGCATACCGACAACCAGCCGCTGTCGGGGTTGGGCGAATTTGCGGATAACTGGGAGCTTAGTCAGGCGCGCGCCCTGTCGGTGGTCAAATATATGATCAACTTCCTCGGGATCGCACCGGAACGGCTGGCCGCGAACGGCTTTGGCCAATATCAGCCCGTTGCCAGTGGCAACACCGAAGCCGCCCGCGCACAAAACCGCCGGATCGAGCTGAAGCTGACCGAGAGGTAGCGTTATTTGACCTCGATTTCCGTGCTGCGTTGGCTGATGATCTGCAGGCCGCGGATCATCGTCACCGTGCCGGTATAGGTGCCGGCGGGCCAGTCCACGCGGCTACGTTTGCCGATGGCGCGAAAGGCTTGGGCCTGGGTTTTGGTCAGCGTCACATCATCCGCGATCACCATGCCGTCAGGGCCGGCGATGGACAGGTTCACGATGTCATCTGCCCGCGTGCCAAACATATAGCCCCAGACAACCAGCGCATCCGCATCCACGGGCAGGGAGGCTGCGGCCGCATCGCCTTGTTTGATGGCGTCATAGGCGGGGACCGCATCGGCAAAACCAATGCTGATCAGCCCACCGGCGCGGTAGTCGGGCCGTTCGGCCCAAAGATTGCTATCACCGGGCGCGTCGCAGCGGGTCGTCCCATCGGGATCGAAGGGGTCAACGACGGCCCCATCTTTGCGCACCGACAGATGCACATGGGGGAAGGCGGCCTTTCCCGACTGCCCGACAAAGCCGATGGTATCGCCCAAAGCGACCTCTTGCCCCGTGGTAACGCTGACGGAGCCTTGTTTGAGGTGGCAGTACTGGGTTTCCCAACCGTTCCCGTGGTCAAGCACGACGCCGTTGCCACATTCCTTACCGTCGATACCGGCGGCGTTTTCGCTGGTATAGCCGCTGTCAGCCATACCGTCGCGCATACCGGTGACACGGCCTGCAGCGCTGGCAAGGACGGGGATGTTGTCGGCGATACGGGCCCGGCTGGACAGTGCGAAATCCGTGCCTTTATGCCCGTCATAGCTTAACGCGGCACAGGTGAAATCCATCGCATCAGACGACGGGGCGCTATCTACATACTGCTGGATGAAGCAGTCTGTGCCAAGGTCGCAGTCAAGGGGAGGGGAGATAAGAAAACCCTCTGCCAGCACGGGGCTGGCAAAGGGCAGGGCAAGCGCAAATACGGCGCTGCGTGGTATCATTCAGCTGTCAGCAACGGTGGCTTGTTGCCTGTCAGCTTGGGGTTTTCCGACCCGAGGATCGTCAGGTCCAGCTCGCCCTTCTTGACGTTGACCTTGACCACACCACCTTTCGCCAGCTTGCCGAACAGCAGCTCTTCGGCGAGGGGCTTTTTGATGTGCTCTTGGATGACGCGTCCAAGGGGGCGCGCACCCATTCGTGCATCATAGCCTTTGTCGCCCAGCCATTCTGCGGCTTTGGTGGACAGTTCAATCGTCACGTTGCGGTCCATCAGCTGAGCTTCAAGCTGCAGCACGAACTTCTCGACCACCCGCAAGATCACATCTTTCGGAAGCGGCGCAAAGCTGATCACCGCGTCCAGACGGTTGCGGAATTCGGGCGTGAAGGTCCGTTCGATCGCGGCGGTATCCTCGCCGGTGCGACGGTCACGGCCAAAGCCGATCGCTTCCTTCGCCTGCTCGGACGCGCCTGCGTTCGACGTCATGATCAGCACGACATTGCGGAAATCCACTGTCCGGCCGTTATGGTCCGTCAGCTTGCCGTGATCCATCACCTGCAACAGGATGTTGTAGACGTCCGGGTGGGCTTTCTCCATCTCGTCGAGCAGCAGAACGCAGTGCGGGTGCTGGTCAACGCCATCGGTCAACATGCCGCCCTGATCAAACCCGACATAGCCGGGAGGGGCACCGATCAGGCGGGACACGGCGTGTTTCTCCATGTATTCAGACATGTCGAAACGCAGCAGTTCCACACCAAGCGTGTCGGCCAGCTGTTTCGCCACCTCGGTCTTACCTACACCTGTCGGTCCTGCGAACAGGTAGTTGCCGATGGGTTTTTCCGGCTCGCGCAGGCCAGCACGGGCCAGTTTGATCGCGGACGACAGGGCTTCGATCGCCTTGTCCTGACCGAAGACGACGCGTTTCAGCGATGCCTCAAGATCCTTGAGCACAATCACATCATCCTTGGATACGTTCTTGGGCGGGATGCGCGCGATCTTGGCCACCACGGCTTCGACTTCTTTGGTGCCGATGGTCTTGCGCCGTTTAGAGGCCGCCAGCAGATGCTGCGCCGCGCCCGCTTCGTCGATCACATCGATGGCGGAGTCAGGTAGTTTGCGGTCGTTGATATAGCGGTGCGCCAGTTCAACCGAGGTCCGGATCGCGTCAGAGGTGTATTTGACCGAGTGGTGATCCTCGAAGTAGGGTTTGATGCCCCGCAGGATTTTCACCGCATCCTCGACCGAAGGCTCGTTCACATCGATCTTTTGGAAACGACGCGCAAGGGCACGGTCTTTTTCGAAATGCTGGCGGAATTCCTTGTAGGTG
The DNA here is from genome assembly GCF_002311545.1 of Sulfitobacter sp. UBA1132. NCBI lineage: Bacteria > Pseudomonadati > Pseudomonadota > Alphaproteobacteria > Rhodobacterales > Roseobacteraceae > Sulfitobacter > Sulfitobacter sp. UBA1132. Next base: position 470,650 of record NZ_DCAN01000011.1, read on the forward strand.
GTCGACCCCATGGTGCGCAGCTTGCCGCCCGCAAGCGCGGGTTTCAGCAGGTTGGAGGCATCCATCGCGCCGCCGGATGTGGCACCGGCACCGATAACGGTGTGGATCTCGTCGATGAACAAGACGGCGTTGTCATGTTCTTCCAGTTCGGTCACCACGGCTTTCAGGCGTTCTTCGAAATCACCGCGGTAGCGGGTGCCGGCCAGCAACGCGCCCATGTCGAGCGAGTAGATCGTGGTTTCGGCCAAGACCTCGGGCGTTTCACCGGCAACGATCTTGCGCGCCAGCCCTTCGGCGATGGCGGTTTTCCCGACGCCGGGGTCGCCCACCAGCAGCGGGTTGTTCTTGCGGCGGCGGCACAGCACCTGGATGCAGCGTTCCACCTCGTCCGATCGGCCGATCAGCGGATCAACGTCGCCTTCGCGGGATTTCGCGTTCAGATCGACGGTGTATTTCGCCAGCGCGGATTCTTTCTTGTCGCCATCGGTGACGCCTTGGGCTTCTTCCTCGTGATCCGGCGCACCGGACACGGGGCGTGGTTCACCGAAAGCCGGATCCTTGGCGACGCCATGCGCGATGTAATTGACCGCATCATAGCGCGTCATATCCTGTTCTTGCAGGAAGTAGGCGGCGTTGCTTTCGCGTTCTGCAAAGATCGCGACCAGCACGTTCGCGCCGGTCACTTCGGTCCGGCCAGAGGATTGCACATGGATCGCCGCGCGCTGGATCACCCGCTGGAACGCTGCCGTTGGCACCGCTTCGGAGCCGTCAACATCGGTGACCAGATTGTTCAGGTCTTCATCGACAAATTCGACCAGCGTTTCGCGCAGTTCGGTCATATCGACGGAACAGGCTTTCATCACCTGCACGGCGTCGGGTTCGTCGATCAGGGCCAAAAGAAGATGTTCAAGCGTAGCGAATTCATGTTTGCGCGCATTGGCAAGGGCCAGCGCCGCGTGAATGGCTTGTTCTAGGGTAGACGAGAATGAAGGCACAGGCGTGCTCCTTTTCGATCTGTGTCGGAGGGGGCGTCAGAAACAGGACGCGCCGCAACCGAGCATGGCCTCATAGTATTAGAGTTTGGTTGATCACGGCGCAGCTTCAAGGTTTTTCTGCAATATCGCTGTCACATTTATCGTGAACGTCGATTTTAGACCATGATTGCGGCGGTCAGAAACGGTCTTTGCGCGCGCGAATTTCGGCAAACACATCGGTGTCGGTGGCGTTGACCATCCCCAGTTGCGCACGGATGCCCGGATCGGACGGGCGCAGAAAGGGGTTGGTTTCAAGTTCCGTTGAAAGCGTCGAGGGAACTGTCGGCTCGCCATCAGCACGGGCCTGATCGATCTCTCTTGAACGAGATATAAGTGCCGTGTTTTCCGGATCAACCGTCAGGGCGAATTTTGCGTTCGACTGCGTGTATTCGTGACCCGAACATACGGTGGTATCGGCTGGCAGGCGCATCAGCTTTTGCAGGCTGTCCCACATCTGCGCGGGCGTGCCTTCGAACAGGCGACCGCAACCAAGCGCCATCAGGCTGTCGGCGGTAAAGACGCATTTGGCCGCGGGGACGTGAAAGGCGATATGTCCGACCGTATGGCCCGACACGTCGATCACATCGACCGTATGCGCGCCGAAGCTGAAGGATTGCCCGTCGTCATAGGCCGCGTCCAGCGGGGGCAGGCGTTCGGCATCAGCCTTGGCACCGATCACCCGGGCAGGGTGGTCGGCCACCAGCGCGGGCACGCCCTGAATGTGGTCGGGGTGGTGATGGGTCAGCCAGATTTCTGTAAGCGTCCAGCCCAACTCGTCCAGCTTGGCAGCGATCGGCGCGGCCTCGGGCACGTCGATCAAGGCGACCTTGCCGCTGGTCTGGTCGCGCAGCAGGAAGGCGTAGTTGTCGGACAGGCAGGGGATGGTCACAAGATCAAAGGACATGGCAGCGGCTCCGGTCGGGGTTTCGGGGTGCGGATCACCACGCTAGCGCGGGCGGGGCGGTCCTGCAAACGGGTTTCGCGCAGTCCGCTCTTTTGCGGCGCGTGGCTTTGGTCTAGGGTCGGGGCGATCCACCCAACAAGGCCCTTTGCCCATGCACCTTGATGTCCAAGACCTGCGCAACTTTTACTATCGCAGTGCCCTTGGCCGCGCGGCGCAGCATTCCTTGCGTACCCGCATGCTTGAGCTTTGGCCCGAGGCCAAGGGGCAGACCGTTGTGGGCTTTGGTTTCGCTGCCCCCTTGCTGCGCCCCTATCTGGCGGATGCGCGGCGGGTGATGACGCTGATGCCGGGGCCGCAGGGGGTCATGCCTTGGCCTGCGGGCATGCCCAATACCTCTGTGCTGACCGAAGAAACGCTCTGGCCGATCGAAACCGGACATGTCGACCGGCTGGTTCTGATGCACGGGCTTGAAACGTCTGACCGGCAGGGCGACCTGCTGGAGGAATGCTGGCGCGTGTTGGGGCCGGGGGGCAGGGCGCTGTTCATCGTGCCCAACCGTGCAGGGTTCTGGGCGCGTAGCGATATCACGCCCTTCGGATACGGGCGACCCTATTCGCTGGGGCAGCTCGAAACGCAACTGCGCAAACACCAGTTCCTGCCAGAGCGCCAGTTGGGTGCGCTGTATCTGATGCCCTCGACCAGACGGACGTTCCGGCGCGCGGGGCCGCTGTTTGAAAAGGTCGGGCGGCACATGCCGACGATCATGGCGGGCGGGGCGTTTATGGTCGAGGTGACCAAGCTGGTGTACCCGCCCAAGGGCAAGGTTGCACGCACGCCAGCACGCCGGTCGATCCGCGTTTTGGAAGGGGTCGGCGCGGTGACGCCTTCGGCCGTTCAGGCGGTCCTGCCGCAGCCTATGTGACCCCCGCGCCACGGCGGCAAGAATCGCTGGCACACCCGAAATTGCCGGATGTCTATTGATTTTTAGGCAGGTTGATCAGGTCAAAGCGTCGCAGGGGTGCATTGCGCTAAGAATAAGGGGCGCTTTCCTGTGGCAACCTCACTATACTGTGTTGCGGGATGCGGGTCCGTCTGCTACATCCGCCCTGATTTAGACGTCTTGGGTAATTTCAAGTCGCGCCAACACCCCGGTGACGCGATGTATTCGCTTATCCGGCCCTGACGTATGAGAGGATGGACGTGTCCGAAACAGCATCAATCTCTACAGGTATCGCACAACGCTATGCGACCGCCGTGTACGAGCTGGCCCAAGAGGCCAAAGCCCTTCCCCAGATCGAGAAAGATCTTGATGCGCTGCAAGCCGCATTGGCCGAAAGCGAAGATTTCCGCGATCTGATCAATTCGCCGATCTACACGCGCGAACAGCAAGCCGCGTCGATCAGTGCCATCGCCAAAAAGATGGACCTGTCCCAGACGCTCGCCAGCACGCTGGAACTGATGGCCAACAAGCGCCGTCTGTTTGTCCTGCCGCAGCTGGTCCAGAACCTGCGTGACATCATCGCCGTTGAAAAAGGCGAAGTGACTGCTGATGTGATTTCGGCCAAGGCGCTGACCAAAGCGCAGTCCGAAAAACTGTCCAAGTCGCTCGCCGCGACCACAGGCAAAAAAGTAACGTTGAATGCGACCGTTGATGACTCCCTCATTGGCGGTCTTATCGTAAAAGTGGGCTCTAAGATGATCGACACGTCGATCCGCGCAAAGCTCAATTCCCTCCAGAATGTAATGAAAGAGGTCGGATAAATGGGTATCCAAGCTGCAGAGATTTCTGCGATCCTGAAGGACCAGATCAAGAACTTTGGTCAAGAAGCAGAAGTTGCCGAAGTTGGCCGCGTTCTGTCCGTTGGTGATGGTATCGCTCGCGTGTATGGTCTGGACAACGTCCAGGCTGGCGAGATGGTCGAATTCCCCGGCGGCATCATGGGCATGGCCCTGAACCTCGAGACAGACAACGTTGGTGTTGTTATCTTCGGTTCCGACCGCGACATCAAAGAAGGCGACACCGTCAAGCGCACCAACTCCATCGTGGACGTGCCAATCGGCAACGGTCTGCTGGGTCGTGTTGTTGACGGTCTGGGTAACCCCATCGACGGCAAAGGCCCCATCGAATCCACCGAGCGTGGCCTCGCGGACGTTAAAGCCCCCGGCATTATCCCACGGAAATCGGTACACGAGCCAATGGCGACTGGCCTGAAATCCGTTGACGCGATGATCCCCGTTGGCCGTGGCCAGCGTGAGCTGATCATTGGTGACCGTCAGACCGGTAAAACTGCCGTTGCTCTGGACGCGATCCTGAACCAACAGCAGATCAACGACGCCGCAGGCGACGACGAGAGCAAGAAAATGTACTGCGTGTACGTTGCGATCGGCCAAAAACGTTCGACTGTTGCCCAGCTGGTTAAAAAGCTCGAGGAAACAGGCGCGATTGATTATTCCATCGTTGTTGCCGCCACCGCGTCCGAGCCTGCGCCTATGCAGTACCTCGCACCATACTCCGCAACAGCTATGGCGGAATTCTTCCGCGACAACGGCCGTCACGCGCTGATCATCTATGATGACCTTTCCAAGCAAGCCGTGTCCTACCGCCAGATGTCCCTGCTGCTGCGTCGTCCGCCCGGGCGTGAAGCTTACCCAGGTGACGTTTTCTATCTCCACTCCCGTCTGCTCGAGCGTTCGGCGAAACTGGGTGATGACGCAGGCAACGGCTCTTTGACAGCGCTGCCGATCATCGAAACCCAGGGTGGTGACGTTTCCGCGTTTATTCCAACCAACGTGATCTCGATCACCGACGGTCAGATCTTCCTGGAAACCGAATTGTTCTACCAAGGTATCCGTCCTGCTGTGAACACCGGTCTGTCGGTTTCGCGCGTTGGGTCCTCGGCTCAGACCAAAGCGATGTCTTCTGTTGCTGGTCCGGTTAAGCTGTCCTTGGCTCAGTACCGCGAAATGGCGGCCTTTGCTCAGTTCGGTTCCGACCTTGATGCCTCCACTCAGCAGCTGCTGAACCGTGGTGCGCGCCTGACAGAGCTGATGAAGCAGCCTCAGTACTCCCCTCTGACCAACGCGGAAATCGTCTGCGTGATCTATGCGGGTACAAACGGCTACCTCGACAAGATCGACGTCAAAGAAGTCGGCCGCTTTGAAGCGGGCCTGCTGGCGCATCTGCGCAGCAAGCACGCCGACCTGATGGCTGACATCACCAACAACGACCGCAAGGTGAAGGGTGAGCTGGAAGACAAGATCAAAGCTGCCATCGATTCTTTCGCCGCTGACTTCGCTTAAGGGAGGGAGGGCACATGCCAAACCTCAAGGACCTAAAAAACCGGATCGCGTCGGTCAAATCGACCCGCAAGATCACGAAAGCCATGCAAATGGTTGCCGCGGCGAAGCTTCGCCGCGCGCAGGAAGCTGCCGAGCAGTCCCGCCCCTACACAGAGCGTTTTAACGCTGTGATGTCGCGGTTGGCTGCATCGGTAGGTGGGTCTGACACCGCCCCCAAGCTGCTGAGCGGCACGGGGTCGGATCAGGTTCACCTGTTGGTTGTCATGACCGCTGAACGTGGCCTGTGCGGTGGCTTTAACGCCAACATCGCCAAGCTTGCCAAAGCCCATGCCCGTGGCCTTATCGCCAAGGGTAAGGAGGTCAAGATTTTGACCGTTGGCAAGAAAGGCCGCGACAGCATCCGTCGTGACTTTGGCGACCTTTTGGTCGGTCACGTTGACCTCAGCGATGTCAAGCGCCTTGGCTATGCCGATGCGCAGGGGATCGCCAAGGACGTACTTGGCCGTTTTGACGCGGGTGAATATGACATCGCCACGATCTTCTATGCGAAGTTCGTGAACGTCGTCAGCCAGATCCCGACGGCACAGCAGATCATCCCGGCGACCTTCGAAGAGACCGAAGGCGCGGACGAGGCGACGACACTGTTCGACTACGAGCCCAGCGAAGAGGCCATCCTGGCCGACCTGCTGCCGCGCGGCGTAGCAACGGCGATCTTCTCGGCTCTGCTGGAAAACGCGGCCTCTGAACAGGGTGCCCGGATGTCGGCAATGGACAACGCTACACGGAACGCCGGTGACATGATCGAAGATCTGACCATCGAGTATAACCGTTCGCGTCAGGCCGTCATCACCAACGAGCTGATCGAAATCATTTCCGGCGCGGAAGCGCTGTAGGACAAATCGGAGAAACGACATGGCAAATGCAGTCGGCAAAATCACACAAGTCATCGGCGCCGTCGTCGATGTGCAGTTCGAGGATCACCTGCCAGAGATCCTTAACGCTGTTGTAACTGAAAACCACGGCAAGAAACTGATCCTCGAAGTGGCTCAGCACCTTGGCGAAAACACCGTGCGTACCATCGCGATGGACGCGACCGAAGGTCTGGTTCGCGGCCAGCGCGTCGAAGACACAGATGCGCCAATCTCGATCCCAGTGGGCAACGCCACATTGGGCCGCATCATGAACGTTGTTGGCGAAGCCATCGACGAAAAAGGCGACATCCAGTCGGCCGAGCGTCGCTCGATCCACGCGGACGCGCCCGAATTCGCGGAACAGTCGACCACATCCGAAGTACTGGAAACAGGCATCAAGGTTATCGACCTTCTGGCACCTTACGCCAAGGGTGGTAAAATCGGTCTGTTCGGTGGTGCCGGTGTTGGTAAAACCGTTCTGATCATGGAACTGATCAACAACATCGCCAAAGTGCACTCCGGTTATTCGGTTTTCGCGGGCGTTGGTGAACGTACCCGTGAAGGGAACGACCTGTACCACGAGATGATCGAATCCAACGTTATCAACCCTGATGATCTGGAAAAATCGCAGGTTGCGCTGGTGTACGGCCAGATGAACGAGCCTCCCGGAGCGCGTATGCGCGTTGCTCTGACCGGTCTGACACTGGCCGAACAGTTCCGCGACCAATCCGGTACCGACGTTCTGTTCTTCGTCGACAACATTTTCCGCTTTACCCAAGCCGGTTCCGAGGTTTCGGCTCTGCTGGGTCGTATTCCTTCGGCCGTGGGCTACCAGCCAACACTGGCGACCGACATGGGTGCGATGCAAGAACGTATTACATCGACCAAATCCGGTTCGATTACATCGGTTCAGGCCGTTTACGTTCCTGCGGATGACCTTACCGACCCTGCGCCGGCGACATCCTTTGCGCACCTTGACGCGACAACCGTTCTGGACCGTTCGATCTCGGAAAAGGGTATCTACCCTGCTGTTGATCCGCTCGGCTCCACATCGCGTCTGATGGACCCATCCATCGTTGGCGAAGAGCATTACAATGTGGCGCGTGACGTTCAGGGTATCCTGCAACGCTACAAGTCGCTGCAGGACATCATCGCGATTCTCGGCATGGACGAACTGTCGGAAGACGACAAACTGACCGTTGCCCGTGCGCGTAAGATCGAACGCTTCCTGAGCCAGCCTTTCGACGTTGCGAAAGTGTTCACCGGCTCCGACGGTAAGCAGGTTCCACTGGAAGAGACAATCACCTCCTTCAAGGCGGTTGTTGCCGGTGAATACGATCACCTGCCCGAAGGTGCCTTCTACATGGTTGGCGGCATCGAAGAAGTGAAAGCGAAAGCTGAAAAAATGGCGGCAGACGCCGCTTAAGGAGCGCTGAAAATGGCAGACACAATGCAATTCGACCTCGTTTCGCCCGAGCGGCGGCTGGCCTCGATGCAGGTGACGGCCGTTCAGATTCCGGGTGCGGACGGGGACATGACAGCAATGCCTGATCATGCCCCCACCATCACCACGCTGCGCCCCGGTGTGCTGCGTGTTGAAGGCCCGGAAGGCACTGCTGAGTATGTGGTAACCGGCGGCTTTGCCGAGATTTCTTCCGAAGGCGTATCGGTTCTGGCCGAACGCGCGGTATCCAAGGGTGATATGACCCAAGAGCATCTGGACGAAATGATCGCCGAAGCCAAAGCCATGTACACAACGGCAAAAGAGGGTTTCGTGAATGAACCTGGCCCCGTAGACGACGCAGCCAAGCTGCTGTCCGACATGGTTGCCATGGGGGACGAAATCGGCTTGTCGAGCAAGCAACCCAGCCTCTGACGTTTCCTTGCCCGTTTTGATGAAAAGGCCCTGCATCCGCGGGGCCTTTTCTATTTGTTAACCTTAACTTATGGTTGTCAGGTTGTAGGGGTAGGACAGGTTAGGGCAGGCCATCACCATGAAAAGAATGAACGCAAGCAGCGTTGGTATCGATAGCGGAGAGACGGTGTTGTTCTCCGATTTTCAGGATGGTGGCGAGATGTGGACGGGGAAGGGCCAGCGCGAGCGGCGCAACCATATCACCTTCTCCACGCCGTACCGCGATATCCCCACGGTACACGCCTCGCTTGCGCTGTGGGACGTGGATAACGCCACGGTCATGCGCGCGGATCTGCGATCAGAGAATGTGACGAAGGAAGGTTTTGAACTGGTGTTCCGCACCTGGGGCGATACGCGTATTGCGCGCGTCAGGGCGTCTTGGATGGCCATCGGGCCGTTGCCGCAGCAAGACGACTGGGAGCTTTAAGCAGCGCCCCCAGCCGTTGTTTCAGGGGCGCTTAGCCGGGTTTGTACATGCCGTCGTAGATCGGCTCTAGCGTGTCGGCGTCGAACAGGGACGAGACCGAAGTGCCGTTCCAGATGTTCAGGATCGCCTGCGCAAAGATCGGCGCTGTAGGCACGATCCGGATGTTTGTTGCTTGTTTGACGGCGGGCGTCGGCGCGATGCTGTCCGTGATGACCAGCGATTTCATCACCGAATTGCTAACGCGTTCGACCGCAGGGCCGGACATAACGCCGTGGCTGATGTAGGAATGGACTTCCTTCGCGCCGTTTTCCATCAGCACTTCGGCCGCTTTGCACAGGGTGCCGGCGGTGTCACAGATGTCGTCCACGATCAGGCAGACCTTGTCGGTCACATCGCCGATCACGGTCATCTCTGCAATCTCGCCGGGCTTTTCGCGGCGCTTGTCCACGATGGCGAGGGGGGAGTTGATGCGCTTCGCCAGTTCGCGTGCGCGGGCCACGCCGCCCACATCCGGAGAGATGACCATCAGCTCGTCCATGCGGCCCTTGAATTCGTTCTGGATGTCCAGCGCAAAAACGGGGGAGGCATAGAGGTTGTCGACAGGGATATCGAAGAAACCCTGGATCTGAGCGGCGTGCAGGTCCATCGTCAGGATACGCTCAATGCCGCTGCCGACCATCATATTCGCGACCATCTTGGCGGTGATCGGCGTGCGTGCCTTGGTGCGGCGGTCCTGACGGGCATACCCGAAATAGGGCAGAACAGCCGTGACACGCGCCGCGGAGGACCGGCGCAGCGCGTCGGCCATGACCAGCAGTTCCATCAGGTTGTCATTGGCGGGGTTCGACGTTGGCTGGATGATGAACATATCCTCGCCGCGGACGTTCTCGTAAACCTCCACAAAGATTTCGCCGTCATTGAACCGTTCGACCCGTGCGTCGACCAGCCCTACGTTGACCCCCCGATGCAGCGACATCCGCCGTGCGATGGCTTTGGCCAACGGCATGTTCGCGTTACCTGAGATCAGTTTGGGTTCGGTGGTTTGAGCCATGTGCAAAGGGTCCCTGGATGCAGAACATGTGACAGAATCGTGACGTTGACACCGCTTAGCATGGCCTTACGGTCTGGCAAAGCTGCACAGCCCTGATCGGAGACCCAAATGCCCCATATCGACTATTTTTTTGCGACACTTTCACCATATGCCTATCTGGCGGGAAACCGGCTTGAGGAAATCGCCGCCAAACACGGGGCGACGATCACCTATAAACCTTTCGATCTGATTACCGCTTTCGGGCGCACGGGCGGGCAGCCTCCGAAAGATCGGCATCCGTCGCGGCAAGAGTATCGCGCGATTGAACTGCCGCGTCAGGCCAAGAAGCTGGGCATGCCGTTCAATCTCAAACCCGCGCATTGGCCCACCAACGGTGCGCCTTCATCCTATGCGATCATCGCAGCGCAGAACGAAGGAGGCGACGTAGGCAAGCTGTGCCAGCTGATCATGACCGCCGTCTGGGCCGAGGAACGCGATATTGCCGAAGATGCGGTCGTGCGCGACTGTCTTGAAAAAGCGGGCTTTGACCCCGCGCTGGCCGATAAAGGCTTGCTGCAGGGGGCTGATACCTACGCGCGCAATCTGGAAGAGGCGGTCGAAAAGGGCGTCTTTGGCGCGCCATTCTATATTCTGGACGACAGCCACAAGTTCTGGGGCCAGGACCGGCTTGAAGACCTTGACCTCGTGATGGCAGGTAAATTGTGAGTTCAGGTTTATATACACGGCAATTCGGGCATGGTCCGCGGCAGGCACTGGCTGTTCACTGCACGCTTGCCCATTCCGGCGCGTGGCGCGGCGTGGGCGAGGCGTTGGCAGATGAACTGACGCTGCTGTGTCCCGATCTGCCCTCCCACGGGAAATCCGCCGATTGGGACGGGCAGGGGGATATCCATGCCCGGGCGACCGATCTGGTGCGGGAGCTGGTGACCGAACCGATTGATATTATCGGCCATTCTTTTGGCGCGACGATCGGCTTGCGGATTGCCATCGAGAACCCCGAACTGGTGCGCAGCCTGACGATGATTGAACCGGTCTATTTCGCGGCGGCCCTGGCTGACGATCCGGCACGGGTGGCGGCCGCGGATCGCAACTCCGACGGGTTCGATGCGGCTTTTGATGCGGGCGACCGGATGGAGGCCGCGCGCATCTTCAACACCGGCTGGGGCGATGGCAGCGGATGGGAACAGACGCCGGAAAAGCTGCGCCAGTATATGGCTGACCGTATCCATTATGTGCCCGCCAGCCAGCCGTTTTTGCGGGACGACAATGCCGGATTGCTAGAACCGGGCAAGTTCGCCCGCGCCGCGATGCCGGTGCTGTTGATAGACGGGGGCACATCGGCGGATATGGTAGATGCGATCAGCACGTCCATCGCCCGCCGTTTGCCGAACGTGACACGCAAGGCAATCGAAGGGGCGGGGCACATGGCTCCGATCACGCACCCGCAGGCCGTCGCCGCTGAAATCCGCAGCTTTCTCGAAACGGTATAGCCGTCAGAAATACGATAGGAACTGGTCGATCGCCTCTGTGCCGATCGACCAGTCACAGACCAGCCGCGCCGATAAGGGCTCATTCGGGTCGTCGCCCTCTAACGGGCCATCCATGACATAGTATTTCGCCCCCGCATCATGCAGCTTCTGGTGGATGCGGCGGGGCCATTTGGCAAAGATCATATTGGCGTCGGGTTTATGCAGCAACGTTGCCCCTGCGGTGCGCAAACCCTCGGCCAGATGGCGCGCGTTGGCATTGGCCCGGGCGGCGGTCGTCTTCCACAGTTCGTCCTGCATATAGCCCGCCATCTGCGCAGACAGGAACCGGTGTTTGGAAAACAGATGCGCCCCGCGTTTGCGCCGCAGCTCGAACTCCCACGCCTTGGCGGGGTCGAAGAAAATCACCGCCTCGACACCCATGCAACCGTTCTTGGTGCCGCCAAAGCTGACGACATCCACGCCCGCTTTCCACGTCATCTCTGCCGGGGTGCAGCCCAGGGCAACCAGCGCATTGGCAAAGCGCGCCCCGTCCAGATGCACCGGCAGGCCATAGCTTTTGGCGACAGCGGTGAGGGCGTTCAGCTCTTCCAGCGAGTGGACCGAGCCCCGTTCGGTCACCTGGGTGATCGACACCGGCCCGCGCTGCGCGCCATGTACATTGCCCTCGGGGTGTTTCTCGATCGCCTTTGTCAGCGCCTCGGGCGTCATCTTGTCGTCGGTTTCAACCACGGTCAGCTTTGCGGCACCGGCATAGAACTCGGGCGCGTTACATTCGTCTTCGTGGATATGCGAGGTGACGGAGCAAAAGATCGTCTGCCACGGCTGGGTGTAGCACGCCAGCGCGAGCGCATTGGCCGCGGTGCCGGTTGCGACCAGATAGACCGCGGCCTCTGGTGCCTCGAACGCGGTGCGGATCGCGTCGCGGACTTCGTCCATGATGGGATCGTTGCCATAGGGCATCGCGTGTCCGGTGTTTGCCTGTGCCAGACGGTTCATGATCTGGGGGTGAACAGGGCCCGCGTTGTCAGAGGCAAAAAACATCAGGTTGGCTCCTCGATGATGTGGTCTTCCCATTCCTCGAACGGGGTGTCGAATTCCGAGACGGTGTTATGCTGCACCGAGATTCCCGCGCGATGCACGCTATCAGGGTCACCGCTGATCAGCGGGTGCCAGTCATACAGCGGCTTGCCCTGCCATAGCAGCCGATAGGCGCAGGTGAGCGGCATCCAATAGGCGTGGGTATCCAGATTTTCGGGCTTCAGAACGATGCAATCGGGCACGAAGTGGTGCCGGTTCTCGTAGTGGCTGCACCGGCAGGTCGCATCATCCAGCAGGCGGCAGGCCACGCGGGTCAGGGCGACTTCTTCGGTGTCTTCGTCTTCAAGCTTGTTCAGGCAGCATTTCCCGCAGCCGTCACACAGCGCTTCCCATTCGTCTTGCGACATCTTGGTCAGCGGCTTCTTTTCCCAGAACCGTTTGGCAAGACCTTTGGCGGCAATCGGATCGGTCATAGTGCGGCCAGAATGCTGCGGGCCTGCGCGCTGTCCGCATCCATCTGGGTGATCAGCGCGTCAAGACTGTCGAATTTTTCCTCGCCGCGCAGGTGGTCGACCAGCGCGACCGAGACATGCTTGCCGTAGAGATCGCCTTTGAAGTCGAAGATGAATGTCTCGAGGTTGGCCTTGTTCTCGCCGAACATAGGGCGCACGCCAAGGCTGGCAACGCCGTGGTAGCGCCCTGCCTGCGGCCCTTCAAGCACATCGACAAGCACGGCATAGACACCAAAGGCTGGCGGGTGCAGCCCGTCGATCGACATATTCGCCGTCGGGTAGCCCAGTTCGCGCCCGCGCTTTTCACCGTGCAGGATCGGGCCTTCAACACGGTGCCAATGGCCCAGCATCGCGGCGGCATCGCGGGGGCGTGCCTCTGTCAGCGCGTTGCGGATTGCGGTCGAAGACACGGTATCAGGGCCCTTCGCCATCAGCGGCGCGATGGTCACGCCGAACCCCATCTCGGCACCGAAGGCCTGCAGCTGTTCAGCGGTGCCCGCGCGCGCCTTGCCAAAGCGGAAGTCCGCGCCCACGACCACATGGCGCAGGCCCAGCCCATCAACGATCACCTCCTGCGCAAAGGCGCGAGGGCTGAGGCCGGAAAGGGCGGCATCGAACCCCAGCTCATACAGCTTGTCGACGCCGATCTTTTGCAACTGGTGCGCGCGCGCCTCTGCGCCCATCAGGCGGAAGGGCGGGGCGTCGGGGGCGAAATATTCGCGGGGGTGTGGCTCGAATGTGACCACGCCCAAGGGCGCGTCGGGCAGGGCGGCGCGGGCCATATCGATGACCGACCGATGCCCCAGATGCACCCCGTCGAAATTGCCAATAGCGGCGGTCGCCCCCTGATCGGAAGCGGATACAAATTGATAGTCGCGAATGATTTCCATGCGCTTGGTGGTAGCCCCCTCTGCCGGTGCTGACAAGCAGCGGGGCGGGTCACGGTACCGAAAAACCGCAGCGTCCCGGGACGGGCGCTGGCGGGAGGGCTATCGTCAGTCGAACTTGCGCGACGGGGCCAGAACGGTTGCTTCGCCAATCAGGACCTTTTTGCCATCAATCGCACAGTGACAATCCAGTTTCACACGCCGCTTGTCGAATTCGATATTGGTGACCTTCACCTCGGCATAGACCAGATCGCCGGGGCGCACGGGGGCCAGAAACTTGAGCGACTGCGCCATGTAGACGGTGCCATGCCCCGGCAGCTGCTCTCCGATCACGGCAGAGATCAGGCCCGCAGTCAGCATGCCGTGGGCGATCCGCCCCTCAAAGATCGTGTCCTGCGCATAGGCGTCGTCCAGATGTACTGGATTACGATCAGTGGACACTTGCGCGAACATCTCGATGTCTTCGTCGGTGATGACCTTGCGCAGATAGCGCGTCATGCCGATTTCGATATCTTCAATACAGATCGTTCCACGGGGCAGATTATCCAACATGCCAGCCCTTTCAGTAATAAAGTGACGCCAGTTTTATCCAGTGTGAAACTTAATTACTTTGCAGGCGCAGAAACGCAAGGAAAAAGTAGGTCAGCGTAGGTGCCCAATTGTGTAGGTCGGAGCCGATGTTTCCTTTTCCAAATAACGGATTAGCGCCTCGGGATCGGGCTGGGTCTGCGTTTCGGTTTCCCGCGCGGCCAGACCGCCAGAGATGAAAAGCGAATCGATATCCTCGCCCATGGCCCCTTTGACATCGGTATGGATGCCGTCGCCGATGGCGAGAATGCCATTGTCGGTGATGTCCTTGTCCAATGCGTAGAGCTTGCGGCGGGCCAGATCATAAATCGGCGGGTGCGGCTTGCCGAAATACAGGCTTTCCCCGCCCATCTCGGTATAAAGCGCCGCGATGGCACCAGCGCACCATTCGCGCACATCGCCACGGTCCACCACGATATCGGGGTTCGCGCAAAGCAGCTTGAGCCCCTTTTGCTTGGCATAAAGAAGTTGCGGGCGCAGCACGGAGGGGTCTTCGGATGGATCGAAAGGGCCGGTGCAAACGATGCCCTCGGCGTCTTCCAGATCAACCCGCTGGATATCGACAGGATCATCAAGCACGTCGCTGGGATCAAAGAAGTGCTTGTCCGTGGGCGGGCCAAGGTGCCAGACCTGCGTGCCCACCATGCCGCGATACATCGCCGTGCGCGCAGAATCGCCCGAGGTGGCAATATCGTCCCACGCATCATCCGGTACGCCGAAATGCGCCAGTTGTTTGATCACGCCGTCGCGGGGGCGGGGGGAGTTTGTGACGAGCACCACCTTGCCGCCGCCGTTGCGATAGGCTTGCAGCGCGGTGACCGCATCTGGCAGCGCCTTGACCCCGTCGTGGACGCAGCCCCAAAGGTCGACGAACAAGGCATCATAGCGGTCAGAGATTTCGAAAAGGTTACTGATAATCTGGGTCATGGGCCGCTTTCCAATCTGCAAGAGCTTTGCACCGCAGAAAACACACATCTCCCCGCGGGGCAACTGGGCAGCGCAACAGGCCCGAGCCGTGATGCGCGTCAGAGCCGCGCCAACCCGTCCGCGATTTCGCCCGCGATGGCGGCGGCATCCACCCCCTCACGTTCCGCAGAGACGCGCAGCCCCAGCACATCGGATTGGTAGCGCCGCGCCAGACTGCGCGGATCGTGTTCGGTGCTGATGTCACCGGTGGCTTGGGCTTGGGAAAACAGCTCTGCGAACATCTGCTCCATCTTCAGCAGATGGGCGTTTGCCTTTTGCGCCAGCGGATGACGGTGGGCTTGCAGTTCAAGCAGGGTTTTCGAGAGCATGCAGGCTTTGGCCGGTGCGGTGTCATTCGAAATCACCATGCGGGGAAATTTTTGCAGCGCGGGCAGGGGGCCTTCGTTCCGGGCAAGCGTCTTCATCCGCTCTGACCCGTCGGCGGCGTAGCGATCCAGCGCCAGTTCGAACAGCGCATCCTTTGACCCGAAGGCTGCATAGAAGCTGCCCGGCTTCATCTTGAGGCTCGCCTCCAGGTCCTTCAGCGACGTGCCCGCCCAACCGCGTTGCCAGAACAGATCGCGGGCGCGTTCGATCAGATCTTCACGGTCATAGCTGGGTTTGCGGGGCATGGGTTCACCTTTTCTTGAATGATTGCTCAATTATATACTTGAGTGATCGCTCAATAAACCCTAAATGTACTTTAGCGAAACATTTACAGGAGCTTTTCCATGTCCTTCCCCTCTCACGATCTTGATACCGCACCCGAAGCCTCCAAGCCGCTGCTTGAGCAGTCGCAAAAGGCCTTTGGCCGTCTGCCCGGTTTGCACAAGGTTCTGGCCGAAAGCCCACAGGCTTACGAAGGCTATCAGGTGCTGCACAAGCTGTTCACCGAAACCGATTTTGATGCGGAAGAGCTGACTGTTGTCTGGCAGGCGATCAACGTCGAGAACGAATGCCACTACTGCGTCCCCGCGCACACAGGTATCGCCAAGATGATGAAGGTATCGGACGAAATCTCGGACGCGCTGCGCAACGAAACCGCGCTGCCGACACCCAAGCTGGAAGCGCTGCGCACCTTTACCGTCCAGATGTTCCGCCAGCGCGGCAACGTGTCTGACGATCAGATGAAAGCGTTCTTTGACGCGGGCTATGGCCACCGCGCGGTGCTGGATGTGATCCTTGGGATGGCGCAGAAAACCATCTCCAACTACGTGAACCACGTCGCGCAGACACCCGTCGACGACGTGTTCAAGCCGCTGGCATGGGAACGCGGCGATACCCCTTTGAAGGTGTAAGCCCCTCGCGCTTCGGCGCGGCGCTGAAATGACAAAAGCCCCCCTGATCTCAGGGGGGCTTTTGCGTTTGTGCCCCCGCCAAGCAGGGAGCCGGATAGGTCCGTTTAGACTTTGATGTTCGGGATGATCTGCTTTTTACGGCTCATCACACCGGGCAGGACAACGCTGTCACCGGTGACGGTCGCGCCAAAGCTTTTCTCTGCCACAGACTTGGTAAAGTCGTTGGGGATCAGCATGGTGGCTTCTTCGTTCAGGATGTCGACTACGAAAAGCAATACCTGATCGGCCCCGTCTTCTGTGGCAACGCCGGGCATTGCGGCCATCAGCGCGTCTTTGCGGTTCAGCACGGCTGCGGGCGATGTGGTTTCCAGAACGGAGACGCGGAATTTCTTGCCGTCGACTTCGTATTCTTTCGAATCCATGCGCAGCAGCTCTGCTTCGGAGAAGGACGAGACGTCGGATTTCGCCGCAAACATCTGCGCCGCATATTCAGCGATGTCGATACCCAGATCCTTGGCCAGCGCGTGGGCGATGGCGGTGTCTTCTTGCGTTGTGGTCGGGCTGCGGAATTCCAGCGTGTCGGACAGGATGCAGGTCAGCATCGCACCTTTGATATTGGCGGGCATCTGCGCCATGTCATCACCGATCATCTTGTACATGATCGTCGCGGTGCAGGCGAGCGTCTCCATCACGATGTTGACGGGGCCTTTAGTTTCAAGCCCGCCCACCAGACGGTGGTGGTCGATGATGGCGGTGATGTCCGCGTCATTGATGCTGGCGGGCAGCTCGGCAGGGTTGTTGGTGTCAACGATCACAACGGGCTGGTCGGCTTGCACGTCGTCGATGATCTGCGGTTTGTCCAGCTTCCAGTGGTCCAGCATGAACAGCGCTTCGGTGTTGGGCTCGCCCAGCAGGGCGGGGGCGGCATCGACGCCTTTGATTTCATTCAGGTACCATGCCCAGATGATCGGGCTGCCGGTGCTGTCTGTGTCGGGGGATTTATGGCCAAAAACAAGCGTTGTCATAGGAATGTCCTGCAGTGGGAGAGTGTTGATTTGCGCGCCTTATATGGTTGGTTGGCGCAGTTGTCACCACCTGCCTGATAGCCGCGGCTTTGGGGTTCTCAGCAGCGGGGCAAAGCTGGTAGCACTGCACCCATGACAAACCCGCGCGAAACCGACCTTTACCCGCCGATCAAATCCTTTCTCGAGGATCAGGGCTATGTCGTGAAGTCAGAGGTGGGGGCTGCCGATGTCGTGGCCGTTCGCGGGGCAGAGCCGCCGGTGGTGGTAGAGCTGAAGCTGGGCTTTAGCCTCGCGCTGTTTCATCAATGTATCGCGCGTCTGTCGGTCAGCGATGATGTCTATCTGGCGGTCGCCCGTCAGCCGGGCAAACGTTTTGCCAAGGCGGTCAAGGACAACACGGCACTGGCGCGGCGTTTGGGGTTGGGGTTGATCACCGTGCGGCTGCAGGATGGTCTGGTCGAGGTGCATTGCGATCCGGGCCCTTATGCGCCGCGTAAAAGCGCCAAGCGGCAGGCGCGTCTGCTGCGCGAATTCGCACGGCGTCAGGGGGACCCGAATGACGGCGGGCAGACGCGGGCAGGGCTGGTCACTGCGTACCGGCAGGATGCGCTGAAGCTCGCGATGTACCTGTTCGAGGCAGGGGCCAGCAAAGGTGCCCATGTCGCGCGCGAAACCCAGGTTCAGCGGGCAACCGCCATGATGCGCGACAATCACTACGGATGGTTTGAAAAGATCGAGACAGGCATATACGGCCTGACCCCGACAGGTGCCGAAGCCGTTTCCGCCTCGGGGCGGGTGCTCGGGTCGGACTAGCCTGCTCAGGCCACGGGGCAAGTTGGCTAAAATTTTTCAAATTACCGTGGTTGACTAGGGCCGTGCACATCCTTAGCTATCCCTCGTTAGCACTCGGCAGGGCTGAGTGCTAATGGCTGCACCCCTCGACCGGAGGGGCGGCTTGGGAGAATAACTTTGAGCCTTAAGGAGCTGAAAGATGGCATTTAAACCGCTGCATGACCGTGTGCTGGTGCGCCGCACCGAAAGCGAAGAAAAAACCAAGGGTGGCTTGATCATCCCTGATTCCGCAAAAGAAAAACCCTCCGAGGGTGAAGTTGTTTCTTGTGGCGAAGGCGCGCGCAAGGACAGCGGTGAGCTGATCGCAATGGCTGTAAAAGCCGGCGACAAGGTTCTGTTCGGCAAATGGTCCGGCACAGAAGTCACCCTGGACGGCGAAGAACTGCTGATGATGAAAGAAAGCGACATCATGGGGATCCTGTCCTGAGCTCAGGCAGACCGGGGCCTAGCGCCTCACCCAAGATACGCTGACATCAACCCAAGATTTTAGGAGAGACACTATGTCTGCTAAGGACGTAAAATTCGGGACCGACGCCCGTAACAAGATGCTTAAGGGTGTGAACATCCTTGCCGATGCCGTCAAAGTCACACTGGGCCCCAAAGGCCGTAACGTTGTGCTGGACAAATCCTTTGGCGCGCCTCGCATCACCAAAGACGGTGTATCCGTAGCGAAAGAAATCGAACTGGAAGACAAGTTCGAAAACATGGGCGCACAGATGGTCAAGGAAGTTGCTTCCCGGACCAACGACGAAGCGGGTGACGGTACAACAACCGCAACCGTTCTGGCCCAAGCCATCGTTAAAGAAGGCATGAAATCGGTTGCCGCTGGCATGAACCCGATGGACCTGAAGCGCGGCATCGACATGGCGACCACCACTGTCGTCGAAGCGATCAAAGCAGCAGCGCGCCCTGTCAACGACAGCGACGAAGTTGCCCAAGTCGGCACCATCTCTGCAAACGGCGAGAAAGAAATCGGCCGTCAGATCGCGGACGCGATGCAGAAAGTCGGCAACGAAGGTGTGATCACCGTCGAAGAGAACAAAGGTCTGGAAACAGAAACCGATGTTGTTGAAGGCATGCAGTTCGACCGCGGTTACCTGTCCCCTTACTTCGTCACCAACTCCGACAAGATGACTGTCGAGCTGGAAGACGCGATCATCCTGCTGCACGAGAAAAAACTGTCCTCGCTGCAGCCAATGGTTCCCCTGCTTGAGCAAGTGATCCAGTCGCAAAAACCACTGCTGATCATCTCGGAAGATGTTGAAGGCGAAGCGCTGGCAACTCTGGTTGTCAACAAACTGCGCGGCGGCCTGAAAATCGCAGCGGTCAAAGCACCTGGTTTCGGCGATCGCCGCAAAGCCATGCTGCAAGACCTTGCAATCCTGACAGGCGGTCAAGTGATCTCCGAAGATCTGGGCATGAAGCTCGAGTCCGTGACCATGGACATGCTGGGTTCGGCCAAGAAAGTCACCATCACCAAAGACGAAACAACAATCGTTGACGGCGCTGGCGAGAAGGCCGAGATCGAAGCACGTGTTGCTCAGATCCGTAACCAGATCGAAGAAACCACATCCGACTACGACAAAGAGAAGCTGCAAGAACGCGTTGCCAAACTGGCAGGCGGTGTTGCCGTGATCCGCGTTGGCGGCATGTCCGAAGTTGAAGTAAAAGAGCGCAAAGACCGCGTTGATGATGCCCTGAACGCGACACGTGCCGCTGTTCAAGAAGGTATCGTTGTTGGTGGTGGTGTTGCACTGGTTCAAGCGGGCAAAAAGCTCGAAGGGCTGACAGGCGACAACGCAGACCAGAACGTTGGTATCGGCATCGTCCGCAAAGCGCTCGAAGCGCCTCTGCGTCAGATCGCTGAAAACGCTGGTGTTGACGGTTCCGTAGTGGCCGGCAAAATCCGCGAAAGCGACGACCTGAAGTTCGGCTTCAACGCTCAAACCGAAGAATATGGCGACATGTTCAAATTCGGTGTTATCGACCCTGCCAAAGTTGTGCGTACAGCGCTGCAAGACGCGGCATCCGTTGCTGGTCTGCTGATCACAACCGAAGCCATGGTTGCCGACAAACCGTCGAAAGACGGCGGCGCAGCCGGCGGCATGCCCGACATGGGTGGCATGGGCGGCATGGGCGGCATGATGTAAATCACGCCGCGGGGGCGATCCCGCCCTTGTGCTGACAGAATGAAGGGGCGCATCACCAGATGCGCCCCTTTTTCGTGGTACGTCGCGCGTCGGTAGCCTAAGCAGTCGCCATGCGTATTTTCTTCCTCACCGCCCTTGTGATGGTCGCCTTCGCGGCCAACTCTGTCCTGACCCGCTTTGCCATTGCCGGCGGGCATATTGACCCCACCGGATTTGCCGTGGTGCGGGTGTTGTCGGGGGCGGTGCTCTTGGCGCTGCTGGTCGTGCTGCGCGGCGGGCGGGTGCCCTTGCTGCGACGTCAACAGGGGCTGGGGGCGGTCACGCTGGCGATCTATATCATCGGTTTCTCGCTCGCCTATCTCACGCTGGACGCAGGGTTGGGCGCGCTGATCCTGTTCGGTGTGGTTCAGATCGCCATGTTCGCCCACGGTGCGCTGTTCGGCGTGACACCGACACCGCGCAAGCTGTTAGGGGCGGGGGTGGCCTTTGCCGGATTGGTGCTGGTGCTTTGGCCGTCGCAAGGCGTGGCGGTTGACCCATTGGGCGCCGTATTGATGATCGCCGCAGGGCTCGGCTGGGCCGCCTATACGATCATTGGCCGAGGTGCCTCCGACCCGCTGGCAGGCAGCGCGGGGAACTTCGTGATCTGTACGCCCTTGGTCGCTATCCTGCTTCTGGTGCAGCCGACATTCTACACCCCCGCGGGCATTGCTCTTGGCGTGGTCTGCGGGGCCGTCACCTCGGGCCTCGGATACGCGCTGTGGTATGCGGTACTGCCAAGGCTGGCGCAGGCGACGGCGGCGGTGGTGCAGCTATCGGTGCCGGTCATCGCGATTCTTGCCGGTGCGCTTTTGCTGGCAGAGCCTTTGGGCGCAAAGGTGGTCATTGCCACCGCGCTGGTGCTTGGCGGGATCGGGCTGGCGGTCAGCGCACGATCGGCTCCAGCGGGTCGTAGCTGATCGGGTCGTTGCCAAAGGCGACCTGCGCCAGACTGTCCGGCTTGACCCGCAGACCGCGCATCTCGTCGGGGGTGACCCAGCGGCGGTCGGTCACGATCCTTTCGGCGTCCTGCCACGCGGGGTCCACATCAGCAGAGCCGGTCACCGTGCAGCGGAAGTAGATATCCACCTGATGGAAATCCCCCTGAGGGTCGTGGAATTCATTCACCAAGCAGGGCACCCCCACGGCGATCTGCAGGCCGGTTTCCTCAAACACCTCGCGGACCAGATTGTCGGGCAGGGCGCTGCCGCGTTCTACCCCGCCGCCGGGCGCGCACATCAGGTCGCTTTTGCCATCGGGATAGGCGTTGACCAGCAGCAAGCGGCCTTCATGGACCAACACGGCACGAACCGCCAAACGCGGGCTATTTTCCGCCATCTTACCCTCAATCTCGCGGCGCATGCGTCAAAGCATTTCACATGCGGCGTTTTCAGTCTATTTGACCCTAGCTATGAAAACACTGGTCACAATCACTTTCTCGCTTGGCGTGCTGTCGGGCATGGCACAGGCGCAAGCGCCGCTTTCCACCGCCGGAGAGGGGCGTTGCGTGGTGCTGTTGCACGGGCTCGCCCGGACCGAGACCTCCTTTGCCGTGATGGAGGCCGCGCTCGAGACCGAGGGCTACACCGTGGTGCGCCCCGGCTACCCGTCAACCACCGCCCCCGTCGAAGAGCTGACCCGCCGCACCTTGCCCGACGCAGTCGCGGCATGCGGGACGCAAAAGGTTGATTTTGTGACCCATTCCATGGGCGGCATCCTTCTGCGGCAATGGGTCGCCGAAACAGGCGATGCGCGTATTGGCCGCGTCGTGATGCTGGCCCCGCCCAATCACGGCAGCGAGGTCGTGGACACGCTGGGTGATCTTGCCGCCTTTGACTGGATGAACGGTCCCGCAGGGGCGCAGATGGGGACGGGTGAAAACTCCCTCCCGCTGCGGTTGCCTCCGGTTACCTTTGATCTGGGCGTGATCGCAGGGACGCAATCGCTGAACCCCTATTTCTCGTCGCTGCTGCCAGGGCGCGATGATGGCAAGGTGTCCGTCCAATCCGCGCGGGTCGACGGGATGCGAGATTTTTTGATGCTGCCGGTGACGCATACGTTCATGATGATGAACCCGACGGTGATTGCGCAGACGATGACCTATCTGGACACAGGGAAATTCGACCGGTCGCTGGGGTTCGTGGACGCAGTGCTTGATTCAATCGGCTGCCCAGATGGGGCCTGCTTGCCGGGACAAAAGGCTAACGATGCTGAACGTTGAATTTACGGGGGCGCACGTCTTGGGCGCGGATGTGCTTGAGCCCCGCCCGCTGGCGGTTGCGCAGGGGCTGATTACCGATGTGGCGCAAACCACGCGCGTTGATCTTGACGGTTACATGATCGTGCCGGGGATCGTCGATGTGCATGGGGACGGGTTCGAACGGCACCTCGCCCCCCGTCGCGGTGCGATGAAAACCATGCAAGAGGGGCTGGTCGCCGCCGAGGCAGAGCTGGCCGCCAATGGCATCACCACCGCCGTGCTGGCGCAGTTCATCAGCTGGGAAGGCGGCTTGCGCGGCTATGAATTTGCCGAACAGGTCTTTGGCGCGATCCAGCAGGTGTCGGATACGTTGGTTACGGACCTGCGCGGACAGCTCCGGCTCGAGACGCATCTGCTGGACCTTTACGCCGATCTGCCGCAGCGCATGCAGGATTGGGGGCTGTCCTATGTCGTGTTCAACGACCATCTGCCGCACGACCGGCTGGCGAAAGGGCAGGTGCCCAAACGCATGGTAGGTCAAGCGCTTAAGGCGGGGCGCAACCCGGACGACCATCTGCGGATGATGGAAGACCTGCACGCCCAAAGCGCCGATGTCCCCGGCGCGCTGGACTGGCTGTGCAAGGTGCTGGCGGCGCGGGGCATCCAGATGGGCAGCCATGATGACACCACCGCCGAAGGGCGCGCCCTATGGCGCAAGCGTGGCGTGCGTGTCGCCGAGTTCCCCGAGACGCAGGAGGCAGCCGAAGCCGCAGCGGCGGCGGGGGATCATGTGGTGCTGGGGTCGCCGAATGTGGTGCGCGGCGGGTCGCACAACGGCAATGTTTCCGCGCTTGACCTGATTTCGATGGGGATCGGCGGGGCGCTTGCCTCTGACTACCATTACCCGTCGCCACGACGCGCGGCCTTCATGCTGGCGGATCGTGGCGTATTGCCCTTGGCGCAGGCGTGGCACTTGGTATCGGCAGGGCCCGCGGCGGTGCTGGGGCTGTCGGATCGGGGCGTGATCGCCACCGGAAAGCGGGCTGATCTGCTGGTGCTCGACGCGCAGACGCGCCGTGTGGCCCTGACGATGTCGGGCGGGCGCGTCAGCTATATGTCCGGTGAGATTGCCGCGCGGTTCCTTCGCTAGGCCCGCGCGGATAGTGCCCTAGCTGGGCCGTTTGACGATGTTCACATGGCCCATCTTACGGCCCGGTTTGACGTCGGCCTTGCCGTACAGATGCAGCGCCGTGTCGCGCTGTTTCGCCAGCTCGGGCACGCGGTCCATATCGTCGCCGATCAAGTTCTCCATCACCACATCTGCATAGCGGCTGCCGTCGCCCAAGGGCCATCCCGCCACGGCACGGATGTGCTGTTCGAACTGGTCCACCGCACAGCCGTTCTGCGTCCAATGACCCGAGTTATGCACCCGTGGCGCGATCTCGTTCACGATGAAACCTTGCGGCGTGACGAAAAGCTCGACCCCCAGCACGCCGACATAATCCAGTGCATTCAGGATCTTGGCGGCCAGCAGTACCGCATCCATGCGCTGTGCGGCGCTTAGCCGGGCAGGGACGGTGGTGGTGTGCAGGATGCCGTCGCGGTGCACGTTCTCGCCCGGATCGAAACAAGCAACCTCGCCCGAGGGGCTGCGCGCGGCGATCACGGACACTTCGGCGGTGAAGTTCACAAAGCCTTCCAGCACCGCAGGATTGCCAGCCATATCCGCCAAGGCACTCGCCGCATCATCCGCGCTGCGCAGACGCGACTGGCCCTTGCCATCATAGCCGAAGCGACGGGTTTTCAGGATCGACGGCGCGCCAATGGTCGTCATCGCGGCGTCCAGATCGGCGGCATTCGCGATATCGGCAAAGGGCGCGACAGTCAGGCCCAAACCTTCGAGGAACTGTTTCTCCACCAGACGGTCCTGACTGGTGCGCAGCGCCTCGCGGTTGGGACGGATGGGGGTGATGTTTTCGATCACATCCAGCGCATCTGTCGGGATGTTTTCAAACTCGAAGGTGACGATATCAACCGATTTGGCAAAGGCGGTCAGCGCGTCGACGTCATCATAGCCAGCGGTGGTCAGCGCATGGGCGACATCACCTGCAGGCGGGTTGGCACCGGGTTCAAAGATATGCGTGCGAAACCCCAGCCGTGCGGCGGCAACGGCCAGCATGCGCCCCAATTGCCCGCCGCCCAAAATCCCGATGGTGGCCCCTGTCTTCAATGATTCAGTCATCCGAAGGCTCCTCTGGGATAGACGCGCTAAGCGCATCGCGCCAAGCGTCAAGACGGCCGGCAAGGGCAGGGTCTTGGAGGGCCAGAATGCCCGCAGCCATCAACGCGGCATTCGCGGCACCTGCTGCACCGATCGCCATGGTCGCGACCGGAAAGCCCCGGGGCATCTGCACGATAGAATAAAGCGAATCCACACCCGACAGCGCCTTGGTCTGCACCGGTACGCCGATCACCGGCACGCGGGTCTTGGACGCCATCATGCCGGGCAAATGCGCAGCACCACCCGCACCGGCGATGATCACCTGCAGGCCACGGTCGGCGGCGGTTTTCCCATAGCTCCACAACCGGTCGGGGGTGCGGTGTGCCGATACGATCTTGGCTTCGTAAGCGATACCAAGTTCATCCAGCAGCGTCGCTGCTTCGCGCATCGTGGCCCAATCGGACTGCGAGCCCATGATGATGCCGACAGGTGGATTTTCCATGAGAAAGGGCCTTTGCTAGAGCGTATAAGAAGCGCGCACTATAGCCATGATCGCCCGCGTGGCAATCCGCTGGCGGGCGCTGTCAGGCGGTAATATCGGGGGTCAGCCGGTCTTCGATCTGGGCAATCAGGTCTTTCAGGCGCAGCTTGCGTTTCTTCAGCCGCTGCAGCGTCAGTTGATCGCCCGTCCCCTTGTCGACCAGCGCTTGAATGGCATCGTCGAGATCGCGATGCTCGCGGCGAAACACCTCAAGCTCGACACGCAGGACATCGTCATTCTTCATCGACAGGTCGGAGGGAGGATTCATAGGTTTGGCTGATTCTTGCTATATCTAGGCCTGCGAATATAGGCGGTTGCAATTCAAAGGCATAGCCCTTGCGTCCTGCCCCCATGGCCCCCATATTTGATGCAGGTCGCCGAATACGGGGCCGGATGACTGACTGTCGCTTATCTTAAAGGACGTGTCTTATGACGAAATTAACGCTGGCTTCCTACCCGCATATGCTGGGTTTCGAGCAGTTGGAACGGGTGATGGAACGTACGGCGAAGGCCGGAAACGAAGGCTATCCACCGTTCAACATTGAACAAACATCTGACTATAGCTACCGCATTACGCTTGCGGTTGCAGGTTTTGCGGAACAAGATCTCTCTATAACCGTTGAGGATAGACAGCTTGTGATCCGTGGCCGTCAGGTCGACACGCAAGAAGACCGAATCTTTTTGCACCGCGGGATCGCCGCACGCCAGTTCCAACGATCCTTCGTGCTGGCCGACGGTGTAGACGTTGGCGAAGCGCTGATTGAAAACGGCCTGCTACACGTCGATCTCACCCGCGCGAAGCCCGAAAAGGTCGTTCAGACCATCAAGATCAGAAAAGGGGAATAAAATGCATAACGAAGAAACGCATGTTCAGGACCGTACCGTCTACGTCAAGATGATTGCCGTGTCCGACCTTCCCCTCGAAGTGCGCGAGCAGGCGGAAGGGCTAAAACAGCTATACGCCGTGCATGACGCCGAAGGGCAGCAGCTGGCACTGGTCGGTGACCGCAAGCTCGCCTTTAGCCTCGCGCGCGATCATGACTATGCGCCCGTGATGGTGCATTAAGGCGCAACATATAAAATTAAACAAAAAGGGTCGCTGTTTTGCGGCCCTTTTTTGTGCACGACGTCCAACAACGCGCACGTAAAAGGCCAGCCTATGAGGGCTGGCCTTTCTGTATCCGACTTGGCGAAAGGGTCACCCCTTGATCAGGCCCATGCTTTCCAGCTTGAGCAGCACCTGATGGGCGCAGTTGTCGACGTCGACATTTTCTGTCTCGACGCGCAGCTCGGGGTCGGCGGGAACGTCATAGGGGTCTGAGATCCCTGTGAATTCCTTGATCTTACCCTCACGCGCCAACTTGTACAGACCCTTGCGGTCGCGGCGTTCGCATTCCTCGATGGAGGTGGCGACGTGGACCTCGACGAAGGCACCAAAGCTTTCCACGTCTTCGCGCACGGCGCGGCGGGTGGTGGCGTAAGGCGCAATCGGCGCGCAGATGGCGATGCCGCCGTTCTTGGTGATCTCGGACGCGACATAGCCGATGCGGCGGATGTTCAGATCGCGGTGCTCTTTGCTAAAGCCCAGTTCCGACGACAGGTTCTTGCGGACGATATCGCCATCCAGAAGCGTGACGGGACGGCCGCCCATCTCCATCAGTTTGACCATCAAAGCATTGGCGATTGTCGATTTCCCCGAGCCGGAGAACCCGGTGAAGAAGACGGTAAAGCCCTGCTTGTTGCGTGGCGGCTTGGTGCGGCGCAGCTCTTCGACCACCTCGGGGAAGGAGAACCATTCGGGGATTTCCAGCCCTTCCTGCAAACGGCGACGCAACTCGGTGCCCGAGATGTTAAGGATGGTGATGTCATCCTTGTCCTCGATCTCGTCAATCGCCTCGTATTGCGCGCGCTCGGCGACCCAAACCATATGTTTGAAGTCGACCATTTCGATGCCCATTTCTTCCTCATGAGCGCGGAACAGATCCTGCGCGTCATAGGGGCCATAGAAATCATCACCGGCAGAGTTCTTGCCGGGGCCCGCGTGGTCGCGGCCCACGATGAAATGGGTGCAGCCGTGGTTCTTGCGGATGAGACCGTGCCAGACGGCCTCGCGGGGGCCGGCCATGCGCATTGCAAGGTTCAGCAGGCTCATCGCGGTGGTGGCGGCAGGGTATTTGTTCAGCACGGCCTCGTAGCAGCGCACGCGGGTAAAGTGGTCCACATCGCCGGGCTTGGTCAGGCCGACGACGGGGTGAATCAACAGGTTCGCCTGCGCTTCACGCGCGGCGCGGAAGGTCAGTTCCTGGTGCGCGCGGTGCAGGGGGTTGCGGGTCTGGAAGGCCACAACCTTGCGCCAACCCATCTTGCGGAAATAAGCACGCAGCTCGTTGGGCGTGTCGCGACGCGCCTTGAAATCATAGTGAACGGGCTGCTGGATGCCAGTCACAGGGCCGCCCAGATAGACGTTGCCCGCGGTGTTGTGCAGATAGTTCACCGCCGGATGCGCGCTGTCATCCGCGCCAAAGACTTTCTCTGCTTCGCGGGCCTTGTTTGGAACCCAGCGGTCGGTGACGGTCATAACCGCCAAAATCACGCCTTCCTGATCGCGCAACGCAATATCCTGCCCGATCTCGAGCCCTTCGGCAAACTTCTCGGACACATCAAGGTTGATCGGCATCGGCCACAGCGACCCATCTGCCAGACGCATGTTTTCGACAACACCGTCATAGTCTTCTTCGGTCAAGAAACCCTTAAGAGGGTTGAAGCCACCGTTCATCAGCAGCTCTAGATCGCAGATCTGGCGCGGCGTCAGGTCATGGCTGACCAGGTCGCCAGCTTCCACCTTCAGCTTCTGCGCCGAGTCGTAAGAGACATAGAGTTCAGGGATCGGAGCAAGGTTGGGCGTTTGCATGGGCGTCTCGCAATATTTTAGGTTCAAATTCGAATATTCGGGCTGATAGACCGCACCGATTGGGCTAGGCAACCTTTGTAGCCGCTTTGCGGCGAATTACGGACAGCGACGTGTTTTTTGCTGGGAAAAGGCAATCTTATCCCAGCAAATGCCATCCTAGGCGAACGTTATGCGTCGTCTTTTACCTCGGCTCCATAGCCAAGCGGCAGCGATGTGTCTTTGCCTTCGTCATCGCCAACTTCCGCAAGGAATCGTTCAGCCTCTAGCGCGGCCATGCAGCCCATGCCGGCGCTGGTCACGGCCTGACGGTATTTGTGGTCGGTCAGGTCGCCCGCCGCGAATACACCGGGGACAGAGGTTTCGGTGCTGTCCGGCTTGGTGACAACATAGCCGCCCATATGCGTTTCCAGCGTATCCTTGACCAATTCATTTGCGGGCGCGTGGCCGATGGCGACGAAAACACCTTTGCACGGAATATCGGTGATCTCGCCGGTTTCGACGTGCTTGACCTTGACCCCTTCGACACCAAGCGGCGCATCGGTCCCATAGACTTCATCCAGTTGGTGGAACCACAGCGGTTCGATCTTTGGATTTTTCATCAGCCGGTCGATCAGGATCTTCTCGGCGCGCAGCTCGTCCCGGCGGTGGATCAAGGTGACCTTGGAGGCGAAGTTGGTCAGGAACAGCGCTTCTTCCACGGCGGTGTTGCCACCCCCGATGACCACGATTTCCTGATTGCGATAGAAGAAGCCGTCGCAGGTGGCGCAGGCCGAAACGCCGAAGCCTTTGAACTTCTCTTCGGTCTCAAGCCCCAGCCATTTCGCCCGTGCGCCTGTTGCAAGGATCACGGCGTCGGCCACATAGGTCGTGCCGCTGTCGCCCTTGGCGTGGAAGGGGCGGCTGGACAGGTCCAGATCGGTGATGATGTCGCCGATGATCTCGGTCCCCATCGCCTTGGCGTGGTCCTGCATACGGATCATCAGATCGGGGCCCTGGACCTCGCTGTCGCCGGGCCAGTTTTCAACCTCGGTCGTGGTGGTCAACTGCCCGCCCGGTTCGATGCCTTGTACAAGGATCGGGTTCAGCATCGCGCGGCTGGCATAGACACCGGCAGTATATCCGGCAGGGCCGGAGCCGATGATCAAAAGCTTGGTTTCGCGAGTTTCGGCCATGATAAAGAACCCCAGAATGTATCATTTGTTGCGTTCCAACCGATATAGACGTCCCTCGGGTTGCCTTAAACCCCAAGTTTGCATATCCGCCCTGCAAAGATCGCCATCATCGAAAATGCGGTTGATTTTTGCTTGAATTCAGAACATTGCGCACCGGCGAAAGATTATTGCGTCCAACGATGTTGGTGCTATAACAATTGAAAATCCTATGGGGGTATTATGGCAGGGACGCGGCTTGATCCGATTGATCGGAAAATTTTAGCCGAATTGCAGGCGGACGGACGCATGACCAACGTTGAGTTGGCCAAACGTGTAGGCATCTCTGCACCGCCGTGCCTGCGCCGGGTCCGGACCCTTGAGGAAAGCGGATATATCCGCGGCTACCACGCGAATGTTAACGCGCGCGAGCTGGGGTTCGAGGTACAGGTCTTCGCGATGGTCGGTCTGGCCAGCCAGGCTGAATCCGACCTCACCGCCTTTGAAGAGAAGTGCCGCAACTGGCCGCTGGTCCGCGAATGTCACATGCTCAACGGCGAGGTGGATTTCCTGCTGAAATGCGTCGCCCCCGATCTGTCGAGCTTCCAAAGCTTTCTGACCGGACAATTGCTGACGACGCCCAATGTGGAAAGCGTCAAAACCAGCCTTGTGATCCGCCCGGCCAAAGACGAACCTGGCGTACCTTTTGATGTGCTGGAAAGCCGTCTGAAAAGCGAACCCTAAGGGCTATTGCGCAGCGTAGATCGGGTCTGACCGTTCTGACGCGCGGGGGTGGCACAGCGGGCCAAAGTCTTTGGCACCACCGATATGCGGAAACATTGATAAAAACGCGTCACGTTGATGCAGCGGCAGGGCTGCGATTGTCGACGGGCCGGGGTGAAATGTCTCCATCTCCAGACCGCTGACGCTGATCGCGGCATGACGGGCAAGACCCAAGTGATACAGCCGTACCGGCGTCGGAGGCTGAATTTCGATTATATTCACCCCGTCCACCAGATCTCGCATCAGGGTAAAGACCTTGCGCGTCTGTTCTGCGCCGCGAAGACTTTGTGGCGTATGCAGGATGCGCGCAGCGGGGCCGAAGGTCAGGAAACCAGAGGGGCGCGCCAGCCCTAGACTGTCCGCCATGACCCGTACAAGCGGCGTGCGATGGCCGATATCCGCAGGGACGAACTTGCTTGATCCAACCCAAAGAAGCGGAGTGTGCAGCCCGTCGGCCTGTACGATCCGGTCACCGGGGCAAAGGTCTTCGACCGGGATTTCCCCTTGGGTCGTGCGGATCAACGTGCCATGGGCGAAAGCGGAAAACGGTTCTTCGAACAACGGTGTGGCAGGGGCGTAGCCTTCGGTCACAAAGACGGAGCCGTCCTGACGCAGCACCGCAATCTCATACGCGCGGGTGCGTCCGGTCGATCGGGCCCGCGCCTCCCGCAGAACCGAACGGGAGGCTGCTGATTGCGCCGTATGTGTAGGGGAGGGGATGAAATCGGGGGCAGTATGCAATGTCATAATGTGACCTTTATATGGTCGATCCCACGTGCCTAGCCCCCGCTGAAACACCTGCGATCCGGATTAATCCGCGCGAGAGAGGCCCGCGCGCATAGAATATCTGTGATCGGTCTCAAACCATCTGTGCGGACAGGCACCCGCCCGTCGCGCGCAGGGTCACCGGCTGGCCCGAGAACCCCGGGGCCATAAGCCGACCCTGTTCAGGCGGCTTTTTGCTGGGACGTCAGGGCAGCGCGTTTCGCGATAAACGCGGCGCGGCGTGTGCCACGGGACCAAGGCAGGTTCACGCCTTCCTTGTTGGAAGCGTCGATAACCGATTTGATGAAGCGTGCGTTGGTTTTCATGCTCTGTATCCTATTGTCTATGGGCAATGCCCTTTCGTCGAGGATCACTATGCAAATGCTTTCGGGCACCGATTGGGCATTTCACGAAAAAATACAGATAATTTAAGCAGACCTGGGCGCGGTTTGTGGCACGGGCTCAAAAGCGCGGAACACCCTTGAATTTATGACCTGTGGTAGAAAATGCGCCGCTATTCAAACAGGCTGCTGGCTGGCTATGGGGCGAAATTTGGGCAGGTGCCTGTCGCATTGCTGCCTAAATTCAGGCTTCTATAGCACAATCGCAGCGATCAGCCGGCCATAGTCAGCCTCTTTCGCGTGGGTGCTGCGACGGTAGCTATAGAAACGATCAGCATCGCTATAGGTGCAGTGGCGCGTCCATTCCGCATGGCCCACACCCGCGGCGCGCAGGCGGTTCAGGCCAAAGCCCGCAAGATCGAACTGCATCCGGTCATCGGTGCCATTTGCGAAATAGCGGGCGAATGTCGGATCTTCTGCTAGGAAGGCGTCGATGAACTCTGGCCCGACCTCATAGGCGCGCTGGCTGATGCAGGGGCCGATCACTGCTGTGATATTGTCGCGCGTGGCGCCAAGGTCTTCCATCGCCTCGACCGTGGCGGTCAGCACCCCGTCAAGCGCGCCGCGCCAACCGGCATGCGCCGCCCCGATCACGCCGGCCTCGGCGTCGTGGAACAGCACAGGCTGGCAATCAGCGGTCAGGATCGACAAGGCCAGCCCCGGTGTCGCGGTGACCAGCGCATCGGCGCGGGGCTTCTCGTTCAGGGGGGCATCGACGCTAATGACGGTGGCGGAATGGATCTGATGCACGCCAACCAGATGGTCCGGTGCCACGTCCATTGCATCGGCGACACGGGCACGATTGATCTCTACGACCTCGCGCTGGTCGGAACTGCCAACCCCGCAATTCAGCCCGGCAAACACGCCAGAGGAAGCACCGCCGCGGCGCGTAAAGAAACCGTGGCGCACGTCGCCAAGACTATCGGAGGTGAGTATTTCCAGCGTCATGGTTCCAATCCTGGGGGCGGGCTATGGTGCGGAGGATAAATCCCCATCACTTTAAACAAATTTCCCATTTCTGACGGATGCGTCAAGCGTCTATGTGCGGCGACATGGGCGTTCAGCGCGTCCTCGGTCATGCTCTTGGCAAGGGTCTGTGCGCGTTGAGTGATCCCGAGGCGTTCAAGAAAGACGCCCTGCGGGGTGATGCGAGTGTGGCTAGCCGGTGCGGCTGCGAGGGCAAGCTTTTCAAAATCGACGTGTGCTGTCAAATCGGCTTGGCCAGGGGCGGCCAGCGGATCGGCTTTTTCATGGCCCTGCAGCGCCTGCAAGGTATCGCCCAGACTGTGCCAGTCGCCATAATCCACGATCAGCGCGGCACCGCCGTGGGTCGCGATCCGTTCCGACACCGGGTGGAGGATCGGCGCAAGCTGGGTGCAATCCTCGACCAGATCGCCGGGTGTGGTATCGGCCAGCCGGTCGGCCAACGCGGGTTGCGGCAGCTCGGGCCCCAGCCCAAAGCTCAACGCGCCGTCCGCCAGCCCAACCTGTCGTTCGCGCCACGATGTATCGCCACGGACGAACTGGCGGATCGGCAGCGCGTCGAAAAATTCATTCGCCACCAGAAAAAGCGGCTGGTCGGGCAGCGCGTCGGTCCCGTCGGCCCAGATCACCTGATGCCCCGCAAGGGTCTTGGCCTGCACATCGCGCAGCGTCGGGGACGCCTCTACCAGCGTAACTCGCGCCGCCTCGATAAAGCCGGGCACGTTACGGGTCGCGCGCAGGATATCGGCCATCAGGGTGCCGCGGCCGGGGCCAAGCTCGGCCAAGGTGAAGGCCGAAGGCGCGTCTTGGGCGAGCCAGCTTTGCGCGAGACACAGGCCCAACAGCTCTCCGAACATCTGGCTGATCTCGGGGGCAGTGGTGAAATCGCCTTGGGCACCAAAGGGGTCACGGGTGGTATAATAGCCCTGCGTTGGGTGCAGCAGGCAGGTGGCCATATATTCGTCGATCCGCATCGGCCCGTTGGACGCGATGCGGCTGTGTAGAATGTCGCGTAGTGTGGTCATGCCTTGCGCGTCGCCCGCAAGATCAGGAACACCCCGATTGCAATCATCGGCAGGCTCAGCAGTTGGCCCATGGTCAGCCCCCAGCCGTTCACATGCCACGCCAGCCCCAGCGGGTTGTTGGCGCTGACAAATTGCGCATCAGGTTGGCGTACGAATTCGACGATGAAACGCGCGGCCCCGTAGCCGGCCAGAAAGACTCCGCCAATCAGCCCCTCTGATTTCAGCCCGCCGCGGCGCCATGCCAGATAGATCAGCAGAGCCCCAAGGATCAGCCCCTCAAGCAGCGCCTCATATAGCTGCGAGGGGTGCCGCGCACAGATTGTCGCAATGTCCGGGCAGTCCTGTGCGGCCACCGTGGGAAAGGCCACGCCCCAGGGCAGATCAGTGGGGCGGCCCCAAAGCTCTGCATTGATGAAATTCGCCAGACGCCCCAGAAACAGGCCAGGTGCCAGCCCCAGACAGACGACATCACCGGTAGAGATCGTGCTGATGCCGTGACGTTTGGTATAGGCGATGCCCGCAAAGATCACCCCAAGCGCGCCGCCGTGGAACGACATGCCCCCCTCCCAGATCCGTAGGATCTGCGCGGGATTGCTGAGGTAATAGCCCGGTTGATAGAACAGTACATATCCCAGACGCCCGCCCAGAATGACGCCGAGAATGACCCAGAATAGCAGATCCTCGACCTGCTGTTTGGTCATGACGGGGGTATTGCCCGCCCAAAGCCGGGGCCGTTCAACGGCGCGCACAACGATGCGCCAGCCGACAAGGATGCCGACGATATAGGCCAGCGCATACCAGCGCAGGGCAACGGTCATGCCAAATAACGTGAACGAGAAAATCTCGGGCGATAGGTCGGGGAAGGGGAGCATTGCATTCATGCGCTGATTGAGCCTGACCGTAAACGGAAGTCAACCTTGCGAGAACCCGCTTTGCACACCATATAGTGAGCAACAGCCGATCAGGAGAGAATGACCATGCAAACGCGCAACAAGATTTTCGACGACATCTCGCAGATGATGACCAATGCCATGGGCGTGGCCCAAGGGGCCAAGACCGAAGCAGAGACCGCGATGAAGGGCATGCTGGACCGTTGGCTGGCAGACCGTGATTTCGTGACACGCGAAGAATTCGACGCGGTGCGCGCCATGGCGCAAAAAGCCCGCGAAGAGAATGAAGCGCTGAAGGCGCGGCTTGATGCGATGGACAGCAAGGGCTGATCGCCGCGCTTACCTTCGGCCTACGTTGAACGATGTGATCCGCACCCGCCTTTTGGCGGGTGTGTTCATTTTCGGGGTGGCATCTTCGCCTCTAATGCTGTCTGTCGGGGTCAGTGCTCTATAGATTGGGGGTTATGCTGCTTTTATCCACAAGATACTGAGGTTATCCCCTATCTTTCGTGGTTACCCCCAGAAAAAGACTTGCCTCAGGGCCGCGTTGCGCGCACCATATTTGGTATAGGTCGCTAAGAGCTTCGGCGATTTATGGTAGATGCACCCATGTATTGATGTGCCTGCGCATATGAATACCCGGATCCAAAGAGGTGACCACATGGCCCTGACAGAGCAGTATCTTGAAGAAGACATTCACCCCATCGACATCGTAGAAAATCTCGCGGCGTATCACGACTGGGACTTCGACCGTATATCGGACGAACAGATCGCGATGGCCGTCGAAGGGCAGTGGCGGACCTATTCCATCACCCTCGCGTGGTCGCCCTTTGACGAAACCCTGCGCCTTGTCTGCACCTTCGAAATGGATCCGCCCGCGGAAAAACTGCCGGTGCTCTATCACTTGCTCAACGATGTGAACGATCAATGCTGGACCGGTGCCTTCACATATTGGCCGGAACAAAAGCTGATGGTTTATCGCTACGGGCTGGTTCTTGCCGGGGGGCAGGATGCCTCTGCGCAGCAGATTGATACCATGATCAACGCCGCCGTGAGCAACGCAGAGCGGTATTATCCCGCGGTGCAACTGGCGGTTTGGGGCGACCAGACGCCCCGACAAGCCCTTCAGGTTGCCATTGCAGAGGCGTACGGCCACGCATAGGTGTATCCCCGAATGTTAATTTAGGGGTACAGATATGAAAGATACGCGCATCGCCAAAGACGGTTTGGTTCTACTGGGCTGTGGCAAGATGGGATCCGCGATGCTGGCGGGCTGGCTGGCACGCGGGCTTCCGACATCTTCGGTATATGTCATCGATCCGAAACCCTCTGACTGGTTGAAAGAGCAGGGCGTGCAGTTGAACGTCGATCTGCCCAAGGAGCCCGCTGTGGTTCTTGTGGCGGTGAAGCCGCAGATGATGGGTGACGCGCTGCCCACGTTGCAGGCCATGGGCAACGGCAAGACGGTTTTTGTCAGCGTCGCCGCCGGCACCACCATCGCGACGTTTGAGAAAACGCTAGGGGAACAGACGCCGATCGTGCGCGCCATGCCCAACACACCCGCCGCCATCAGCCAAGGCATCACCGCCATCGTCGGCAACGACCACGTCGACGCCAAAGGCATGGACGAAGCCGAAGAGCTGCTGTCGGCCGTGGGCGACGTTGTCCGGCTGGAGGAGGAATCCCAGATCGACGCGGTCACAGGGGTCAGTGGGTCGGGTCCGGCCTATGTTTTCCACATGATCGAAACCATGGCCGCGGGCGGGATCGCGCAGGGGCTCAGCCCCGAGCTCGCGCTAAAGCTCGCCACGGCCACGGTCGCAGGGGCCGGGGCGCTGGCGAAATCCGCCGACGAAGGCCCGGACCAGCTGCGCGTCAACGTGACCAGCCCCAACGGCACCACACAGGCCGCGCTGGACGTGCTGATGAACGAGCAAGACGGCTTTCCGGTCCTGCTCAAACGCGCTGTGGCGGCAGCCGCCGATCGTTCGCGCGAGCTTTCGAATGGCTGAGATCAGCTTTGACGACTTCATGAAAGTCGACATCAGGGTCGGGACGGTCACCCGTGCCGAACCCTTCCCCGAGGCGCGCAAGCCCGCGATCAAGATGTGGATCGACTTTGGTCCCGATATCGGTGAGCGTAAAACCTCGGCTCAGGTGACGGTGCATTACACGCCCGAGACGCTGATCGGGACGCAGGTGATGGGGGTGGTCAACTTCCCGCCGCGTCAGATCGGGCCGTTTATGTCCGAAGTTCTGGTGCTTGGGGTGCCGGACGAGGACGGGGCGATTGTGCTGATGCGCCCCACGCAACCCACCCCGAACGGAGGACGTCTGCATTGACGAAACTACTGATCGCCCGCCCTGCGCCCCCCGAAGTGCACGAGGCCCTGGAAGGCTTTGACGTGACCTATCGTGAGGACAGCGCGCCCCTGTCCGAGGACGAGATGCAGGACGCCCTGCGCGACTATGACGGGGTGCTGGCCACCTTGGGCGACCGCTTTACCGCGGATGTCTTTGGCAAGGTCGGCATGCCACGGTGCAAGATGCTCGCCAATTTCGGGGTGGGCTATAACCACATCGATGTCGAGGCGGCAAAGGCGGCGGGGCTTCAGGTCTCTAACACGCCCGGTGCTGTGACCGATGCCACCGCCGATATCGCCATGACGCTGATGCTGATGGCCGCACGCCGTGCGGGAGAAGGCGAACGGCTGGTGCGGTCAGGTCAATGGTCCGGATGGGAGCCTTCGCAGCTTTTGGGCATGCATCTGACGGGCAAGACTGTCGGGATCGTCGGGATGGGACGTATCGGCCAAGCCGTCGCGCGGCGCTGTCACTACGGCTTTTCGATGGATGTGAAATACTTTAGCCGCAGCGCGAAAAGTGTCGCCTATCCGGCGGAACATATCAGTGATCTCAAACGGTTGGTTGCCGCTGTTGATGTGGTTGTTATCGCCGTGCCGGGCGGGGACGACACGCAGCATCTGATCAATGCGGATGTGCTAGCGGCGATGCAGCCGCATGCCTTCCTGATCAACATCGCGCGCGGCAATATCGTCGAGGAAGCCGCTTTGATCCAGGCCCTGCAAGCGGGCACCATCGGCGGCGCAGGGCTGGATGTGTATGAGTTCGAGCCAGAGGTGCCGCAAGCCCTGCGGGATCTGGATAACGTGGTGCTATTACCGCATCTAGGCACGTCTTCCCGGGAGGTGCGTGTGGATATGTGGATGATGGCGGTTGAGAATTTGAAAGCGGGCGTCGCGGGCGAAACGCCCCCGAACCTCGTTTAACGGCCCACGGCTTCGCGCCAATGTCGGCGGCACAATGAGATATAGGTCTCGTTGCCGCCGATCTGCACCTGCGCCCCTTCGCGGATCGCTTTGCCTTCGGCATCCTGTCGCACCACCATCGTCGCTTTCTTGCCGCAGTGGCAGATCGTGCGCACCTCGCGCATTTCATCGGCAAGGGCGAGCAGCGTCGCAGACCCGGGGAAGAGCAGACCACGGAAGTCCACGCGCAGCCCATAGCACATGATAGGTACCCGCAGGTCATCCACCGCTCGGGCCAATTGCCAGACCTGATCAGGGCTGAGAAACTGCGCCTCGTCGATGAAGATGCAGGCGCAAGGGCCTTCAGCCAAACGCTTTTCGATCTTCGCCAAAAGGTCTTCGTCCGTCTCGAAAGTGTCGGCCTCGTGCCCAATCCCGATACGCGATGCGATCCGCCCGTGTCCGGCGCGGTGGTCGAATTTCGCGGTCATCAGATAGGGGACCATGCCGCGTTCGACATAGTTATGAGCCGCCTGCAGAAGCACGGTCGATTTGCCCGCGTTCATGGTCGAATAATGAAAGTAAAGCTTTGCCATGGCCCTCTTTAGCGTCAGGCGACCTTGGCGTTCAAGGTGGGGGGAGGGCAGCGGGGACGCGTCTGTCGCAGACCGCGCCCCACATGTCACAGGTGTTGAGGTGGCTCTTTGCCGGTGGGCTTAGCCGTGGCGCTGTACCAGCACAGACCCCACGGAATATCCGGCCCCGAAGGAACAGATCAGCCCGGTGTCCCCATCGGTCAGATCGTCGGAGTATTTTGAGAACGCGATGATCGACCCGGCAGAGGAGGTGTTGGCGTAGTCTTGCAGGATGTTGGGCTGCTCGCCCGCTTCGGGCGCGCGACCCAGCACTTTGCGACCGATGAAGTCATTCATCGATTTATTCGCCTGATGCAGCCACAGACGCTTCAGATCAGCGGCCTCAACGCCTTCGTCAGCCATGTGGCCCGCGATGTGTTCGGCAACCATCGGCAGCACTTCTTTGAACACCTTGCGCCCGTTCTGCATGAACTGCATGTCGCGGCGGTCTGCGACGCCATCGGGGCGGGACCGGCGTAAGAAGCCGTTGTTGTTGCGGATGTTGTTCGAGAACTCGGTCGCGCAACGGGTCGATTTGATCTCGAAATAAGCACCGGCTGCGTCTTCGGCGCGTTCAATCAGCACGGCGGTGGCCACGTCCCCAAAGATAAAGTGGCAGTCACGGTCGCGCCATTCCAGATGAGCCGAGCATATTTCGGGGCAGACCACCAGCGCCGAGCGGATCGAGCCGGAGCGGATCATATCCGCCGCCGCTTGGATGCCGAAGGTCGCGGACGAACAGGCGACGTTCATATCGAAGGCAAAGCCGTTGATATCCAGCAACTGCTGGATTTCGATCGCAACGGCCGGATAGGCGCGTTCAAGGTTCGACGCCGCGCAGATGACGGCATCAACATCAGCCGCGGTTTTCCCCGCCGCCAGCAACGCCTTTTGTGCCGCATCCAGCGCCATCTCGGCCATCAGGCCGGGTTCGTCGTCGGACCGTTGGCGCAGCAGGGGGTGCATCACTTTGGGGTCCAGAATGCCCGTCTTATCCATGACATAGCGCTGTTCGATCCCCGACGCCTTGACGATGAACTCCTCCGAGGAGTGTTCCTTGGCGGGCAGTTTTCCGGCGTCGATCTCAGCGGCGTGTTCGGCATTGTACAGATCGGCATAGGCGTTGAACGCCTTGACCAGCTCGGCGTTGGTGATGACCTGTTCCGGCGTAAAGATGCCGCTACCAGTAATGGCGGGTGTGTACATGGGTAAACCTTTTTCAGCGTTGTCCGAGTAGGCCAAGAAACGGCTGCGGGGTCAAGTCCAGCGGGGGCTGGCATGCAAGGGCGACGGACAATGAGAGGGGGAGGAAAGGGGAAAGACCTGCGCCACGCATCAAAGACGCGGCGCAGGTCAGAAAGGGCAGGTTAGCCCTGAAGCGATTTAACGCCGATCTCGTCTTCGGCTTGTGCCTTGATGGCCAGCGCTGCGGCATAGGCACCGGCGGCCGTGGTGAAATACGGGATCTTGTCATACAGCGCGATAGAGCGGATGGATTTGCTGTCCTCGACCGCCTGCGCGCCTTCGGTGGTGTTCATCACCAGTTGGATCGCTTCGTCCTTCATCATGTCGGTGATGTTCGGGCGACCCTCGTAGACCTTGTTCACGATCTCGCAGGCGATGTCATGCTCTGTCAGCCAGGCGGCGGTGCCACGGGTGGCGCGCAGGGTGAACCCTTGCTCCAGCAGGATACGCGCGGCGGTCAGCATGTCATCCGACTTGTCCATGTCCTTGATCGAGAAGAATACACAGCCGTTGCGCGGCAGCGGGTTGCCCGCGCCCATCTGCGCCTTGAGGAAGGCACGGGGGAAGTCGCGGTCCCAGCCCATAACCTCGCCCGTTGACCGCATTTCAGGGCCAAGCAGCGTGTCGACACCGGGGAAGCGGGCGAAGGGCAGCACGGCTTCCTTGACCGAGAACCAAGGCATGTTCGGGTCCGCCAGTGTCATTGGATCACCCAAAGGCAGCA
The DNA here is from genome assembly GCF_002311545.1 of Sulfitobacter sp. UBA1132. Taxonomy (NCBI): domain Bacteria; kingdom Pseudomonadati; phylum Pseudomonadota; class Alphaproteobacteria; order Rhodobacterales; family Roseobacteraceae; genus Sulfitobacter; species Sulfitobacter sp. UBA1132. Next base: position 510,779 of record NZ_DCAN01000011.1, read on the forward strand.
CGTCGTCATAGGCGGCATCGTCACGGTAGGGCGCGCGTTGCGGAAAGGCCGACAGCTTTTCGCCCGCCATGATCCGCGCAGCGATTGACGCAATCGCGCTGTCCGTCGCTTTGGCAACAAAGGGCACGGTGCGCGAGGCGCGGGGGTTGACTTCAATCAGGTAGATCTCGCCGTCCTTGACCGCGAACTGGATGTTCATCAGGCCCACTACATTCAACGCCAGCGCCAGCGCCTTGGTCTGTTTTTCGACCTCGGCAATGATGTCGCGGCTCAGCGAATAGGGGGGCAGCGAACAGGCGCTGTCGCCCGAATGAACGCCGGCCTCTTCGATGTGCTGCATGATACCCGCAACGTGGACATCCGTGCCGTCTGACAGCGCGTCGACGTCCAGCTCTACCGCGCCCGAGAGGTAGTGATCCAACAGCACGGGGCTTTTGCCCGATACGACCACCGCGTCGCGGATATAGCGTTCGAGGCTGGCTTGATCGCGCACAATCTCCATCGCGCGGCCGCCCAGAACGTAAGACGGGCGGATCACCAGCGGAAAGCCGATGTCTGCTGCGATCTCAAGCGCTTCGGCGTCGGAGTGGGCGATACCGTTATGCGGCTGCTTCAGGCCCAGCGATTGCACCAGCTGCTGGAACCGTTCGCGGTCTTCGGCAAGGTCGATCATGTCGGGCGTGGTGCCAAGGATCGGGATGCCCGCCTCTTGCAGCGCCTGCGCGATCTTCAGCGGTGTCTGGCCGCCGAACTGCACGATGACGCCGTGCAGCGTGCCGTTTTCCTGTTCAACCCGCAGGATTTCCATCACGTGTTCAAAGGTGACGGGTTCGAAATACAGCCGGTCCGAGGTGTCATAGTCGGTCGAGACGGTTTCGGGGTTACAGTTGACCATGATCGTCTCATAGCCCGCGTCGGTCAGCGCATAGCAGGCGTGACAGCAGCAATAGTCGAACTCGATCCCTTGGCCGATCCGGTTCGGTCCGCCGCCCAGAATGACGACTTTCTGACGGTCGCTGGGGCGGGCTTCGCATTCAACCTCGTCAAAGGCGGGTGCCTCGTAGGTAGAATACATGTAGGGCGTTTGCGCTTCGAATTCTGCGGCGCATGTGTCGATCCGTTTGAACACGGCCTTGACGCCAAGGTTCAGACGCGCGCGGCGCACGTTGTCTTCGTCGCGACCGGTCAGCGTGCCAAGGCGCGCATCGGTAAAGCCCATCATCTTGAGCTTGCGCATCCCGTCTTCGGTCAGCGGCAGCCCGTCTTTGCGGACTTGCGCTTCGGCGTCGACGATCTCGCGGATGCGGGCAAGGAACCACGGGTCGAACATGGTCACACCGTGGATATCCACGTCAGACATGCCGTGACGCATCGCCTGAGCAATGGTGCGCATCCGGTCGGGGGTTTGCTTGCTGATCGCGGCAATCAGCGCGGCTTCGTTCTGTGGTGCGTCGGCGGGCAGGTCACTGTCCAGACCGGGGATGTCGATTTCGTCAAAACCGGTCAGCCCGGATTCCATCGACGCCAGCGCTTTTTGCAGCGACTCGTGGATCGTGCGGCCAATCGCCATCGCTTCGCCGACAGACTTCATCGCGGTCGTCAGGTAGGGTTCGGAGCCGGGAAATTTCTCGAACGCGAATTTCGGGATCTTGGTGACGACATAATCGATTGTCGGCTCGAAGGAGGCAGGCGTCACGCCGGTGATGTCGTTGTCCAGCTCGTCTAGGGTAAAGCCCACCGCCAGCTTGGCTGCGATCTTGGCGATGGGGAAACCCGTCGCCTTGGACGCCAGCGCTGAAGAGCGCGATACACGCGGGTTCATCTCGATCACGACCATGCGGCCATCTTCGGGGTTCACGGCCCATTGCACGTTCGATCCGCCTGTTTCCACGCCGATTTCGCGCAGCACGGCGATCGAGTGGTTACGCATGATCTGGTATTCTTTGTCGGTCAGCGTCAGGGCAGGGGCCACGGTGATCGAATCGCCTGTGTGCACGCCCATCGGGTCGACGTTCTCGATCGAGCAGACGATGATCGCGTTGTCAGCAGTGTCGCGCACCACTTCCATCTCGTATTCTTTCCAGCCAAGCAGGCTTTCATCAATCAGGATCTGCCCCATCGGCGACGCGTCCATCCCCGAGCGGCAATAGAATTCGTAATCGTCGCGGTTGTAGGCCACGCCGCCGCCGGTGCCGCCCATGGTGAAGGCAGGGCGGATGATCGCGGGCAGGCCGACATATTCCAGCGCGTCGAGCGCAAGCTGCACGCCCGCCGCAAGGTCTTTTTTACCGCTGGCGGCAATGGGCGCGGTGACGATGGTCGCCTTGGGGTTTTCGATGCCCAAACGGTCCATCGCCTCGCGGAAAAGCTTACGATCCTCTGCCATTTCAATGGCTTCGCGTTTCGCGCCGATCATCTCGACGTTGAATTTCTCGAGCACGCCCATCTCTTCGAGCGCGAGCGAGGTGTTCAGCCCGGTCTGACCGCCCATCGTTGGCAGCAGCGCGTCGGGGCGCTCTTTCTCGATGATCTTGGCGACGATTTCGGGCGTGATGGGTTCGATGTAGGTGGCATCCGCCAGCCCCGGATCGGTCATGATCGTCGCAGGGTTGGAGTTCACGAGGATGACGCGGTAGCCTTCCTCTTTCAGGGCCTTACACGCCTGCGCGCCGGAGTAGTCGAACTCGCACGCCTGACCGATGACAATGGGCCCCGCTCCAATGATCATGATCGACTGGATATCGGTTCTTTTTGGCATGGCTCAGGCCCCCGGATGTTTGCAAATTCTCCGCGTTATAGGCTTTGGGGGGAGAGGTGCAAGGGGGCATGTCGGGATATGGGGCGTGTTTTCAGGCAACACCCATGTGGCAGGGGCGCAGCACCGCCCGATGCGGTGCCCCTTTGCCTTACCCGAGCGTCAGGAAAGCGCGCAAAGACGCCTCGAAGTCGCGCGGCTTTTCTGCATGCAGCCAATGGCCTGTGCCCGGCAGCTTGGCAAAGCGCGCTTGCGGGAACAGCGCCTTGATCACGGGGCGGTCTTCGGGTTTGACATAGGTGGAGTTGCCGCCGGACAGGAACAGCACCTCCCCCTCGTATCGTCCATCGACCCCATCGGGCCAGCCGACTATCTTGGACATCTCTGCCTCAAGCACATCAAGGTTCAGCTTCCACACCTTGTTGGGCACATCCAGAGACTGGGTGAAAAAGCTTTGCAATGCGGGCTCGACCCCCGCAGCCGCCAATTGGTCAGAGGCGTCGGAGCGGCGGGTGAGCGTACCCAGATCAACCGTGCGCATCGCATCGATAAACTCTTGCTGGCTGTGGCCATAAGCGACAGGAGCGATATCGGCGACCACCAGACGGTTCACAACTTCGGGATGGTTCAGCGCCAGCATCATGGCCGCCTTACCGCCCATCGAATGCCCGCAGACGTCCATTGGCGCGCCAAGATGGGTGATGACCTCTGCCAGATCGGCGGCCATCTCGGGGTAGCTTTGCGTCTGCGCGCGCGGGCTGTCCCCGTGGTTGCGCATGTCGACGGTCACCACGCGGCGCTGGTCGGACATCCGTTTGGCGATCACGCCCCAATTGCGGCCTGACCCGAAAAGACCATGCACGATCAGCAGGGCAGGGGCGTCGCCTGCGGTGCCATATTCAGTGTAATTCAACATGCCCAAGATGTAGGGCCATTGCAGCCGATGTGCCAGACCGTTTAGGGTTGAAACATGCTGGATCAAAAAGACCTAGAGACCAAGGCACGTGAAATGCAGCGCGGCTTGCAGGCAAAGCTGGGTGTGCAGGGGCGCGATGTCTCTCATGCGCTGGCGCGCGCAGGGCGCCGTCTGCCCGCGCGAGTGCGGCGTGAGGGCAAGGTCTTTGCACAGGCGGCTTTTATGGCGCGCAACCCCAAGATGGCACGCAGGCTCGAGGGGGCAACGGTGCAGTCCGCCTATGACCGCGTGATGGAGCATCTTGCCGGGATCGACGTGGCCGAACGGCGCAAGGACCGCTGGCTTGGTCTTGCGGCCAGCGTGGCGTTCAACCTGATTTGCGTTGCGGTGGCGTTCATCACGTTTCTGTGGTGGCGCGGCTACGTCTGACGGGCGCTGACGTTACGATCGAATACGCAAAAGCCCCGCTGCGGACCTGCAAGCGGGGCTTTGTTTCGAGGCGTGGTTTGGGGCGCTGCCCCGCCCTTGCGGGCCCCCCGGGATTTAATCCATTTGGAAGGGCCCGGGGCACATCGCATTAGAGGTTGGGGCTTTAGAGGTTGGGGTAGATCGGGAAGCGGGCGCAGAGCGCTTCGACTTCGGCTTTGACCTTGGCTTCGACCTCGGCGTTGCCATCGGCACCATTGGCAGCCAGCCCGTCGACAACCTCGATGATCCAGTCGGCGATCTGACGGAATTCATCCTCACCAAACCCGCGTGTTGTTGCCGCAGGCGAGCCCAAACGGATGCCGGAGGTGACCATGGGCTTTTCAGGGTCAAACGGCACACCGTTCTTGTTGCAGGTGATATGCGCGCGGCCCAGAGCTTTTTCGGTGTCGTTCCCTTTGACGCCTTTGGGGCGCAGGTCGACCAGCAGCAGGTGGGTGTCGGTACCGTGTGTGATTGTGTCGAGCCCGCCTTTAATCAGCTGGTCGCTGAGTGCTTGGGCGTTCTTGATGACCTGTTGGATGTAGGTCTTGAACTCGGGCTTGAGCGCTTCACCAAAGGCCACGGCCTTGGCGGCGATCACATGCATCAGCGGGCCACCCTGAATACCGGGGAAGATGGCCGAGTTGAACTTTTTCGCCAGCGCTTCGTCGTTGGTCAGGATCATGCCGCCGCGCGGACCGCGCAGGGTTTTATGCGTGGTGGTTGTCGCCACATGCGCATGGGGGAAGGGGGAGGGGTGTTCGCCCGCAGCGACCAGACCGGCAAAATGGGCCATGTCCACCTGCAGGTAGGCACCGACCATATCGGCAATCTCGCGCATCCGCTTGAAGTCGATCTGGCGCGGGATGGCGGAACCGCCGGCGATGATCAGCTTGGGCTGGTGCTCTTTCGCGAGCGCTTCGACCTGGTCATAGTCAAGCTGGTTGTCTTGTTTGCGCACGCCGTACTGGATGGCGTTGAACCATTTGCCGGATTGGTTCGGCTTGGCCCCGTGGGTCAGGTGGCCGCCCGCGTCGAGGCTCATGCCCAGAATGGTGTCACCGGGTTGCAGCAGCGCGGTGAGCACGCCCTGGTTGGCTTGGCTGCCCGAATTCGGCTGCACGTTGGCGAAGTCGCAGTTGAACAATTTGCACGCGCGTTCAATCGCCAGGTTTTCCGCCACATCGACAAAATCACACCCGCCATAATAGCGGCGGCCCGGGTAGCCTTCGGCGTATTTGTTGGTCATCACCGACCCCTGCGCCGCCATGACAGCCGCAGACACGATGTTTTCGGAGGCGATCAGTTCGATCTCGTTGCGCTGGCGACCCAGCTCGTCTGTGATGGACCCGAAGATTTCGGGATCGGCTTCGGACAGGGGGGTGGTGAAAAAACCGGACATGGGCGTGGTTCCTTTGACTACGTGTGCGGGTTGCGGGCTATCTAGCTTAATCCGGCACGGGGGTGAAGGTCGTAATGCGCCGGTCGCACCGTCATATGCGGCAAAGCTGGTAGGTCGGCGCGATATGTGGTTCTTTTGACTGTGAATATCCCTCATTGGAAACATCCGCCCATGAAGATCGCTTTTATCGCCAGCCGCTCTGATGTTGCACAGGATGCGTTGACGGCGCTGAGCGCACGATACGGCAATGTCACGCGCGAGGAGGCAGAGGTTATCGTCGCCCTCGGGGGGGACGGGTTCATGCTGCAGGCGCTGCACGACTCGCAAGAGCTGTCGACGCCGGTCTATGGCATGAACCGCGGCACCATCGGGTTCTTGATGAACGCCTATGCCGAAGAGGATCTGGTGGATCGTCTGCGCGCAGCAGAAGAGGCGGTGATCAACCCGCTGGTGATGGTCGCCACACATGCGAATGGCGAGACCTCCAAGGCGCTGGCCTTGAACGAGGTCGCCTTGCTGCGCGAGGGGCCGCAGGCGGCCAAGCTGCGGATCAGCGTCGACGGGCGCGTGCGGATGGAGGAGCTGGTCTGCGATGGCGCACTGGTGGCGACGCCTGCCGGGTCCACCGCCTATAATTACTCCGCGCACGGCCCGATCCTGCCGATTGGCGCGGATGTGCTGGCCCTGACGGCGATGGCGGCGTTTCGGCCACGGCGCTGGCGCGGGGCCTTGCTGCCGAAAACGGTGACCGTGCGCTTTGATGTGCTGGAGCCCGCCAAACGTCCTGTGATGGCCGACGCCGACGGGAATTCCTACCGCGATGTCGTCGCGGTCGAGATCACCTCGGACCCGTTGATCAAGCACCGTATCCTGTTCGATCCGGGCCACGGTCTGGAAGAACGGCTGATCAGCGAGCAGTTCAACTAATCCGCGTTTCAGGCGGAACCGCGGTGCCTTTGGCGCGTTGATATTCCGAGACGCATGAGAGGCCATTCAGGTGCTTTCATCGTTTGGAATTTTAGCAAAAGGAGACCTGACATGAATTGGGATACAATCAAAGGTAACTGGAGCCAGATGACCGGTAAGGTCAAAGAAGAATGGGGTGATCTGACCGACGATGACCTGACAGAAGCCGCCGGCGAACGCGACCAGCTGGTCGGCAAGATTCAGGCGCGCTACGGCGTTGCCAAAGACGAGGCGGAGCGTCAGGTAGACAGCTTTGTGGCCAAACACTAACTGGCCTAGATATCGATTAGAAAAGGCGGCTGTTACAGCCGCCTTTTTCGCGTTATGGGGGGGCCGGATCTATCAGGTGTCCTTGGCGTAGCCGATGGTTTGCAGCGCCGACTTAATCTCTTCCAGAATGGCCGGATCGTCGATCGTCGCGGGCAGCTTGAACGGCTCTGCATCCGCCAGTTTGACCATCGTTGCCCGCAGGATCTTGCCTGAACGCGTCTTGGGCAAGCGATCCACCACCAGCGTCATCTTATAGGCTGCCACCGGCCCGATCTGGTCACGCACCCGTTGCTGGCATTCGGCTGCAATCTCGGCATGGGGGCGGTCGACCCCTTTGGACAGGCACACAAACCCCATCGGAGCCTGCCCTTTCAGCGGATCGCTGACGCCGATCACGGCACATTCAGCCACATCGGGGTGGCCGGCCAGAACCTCTTCCATCGCGCCGGTGGACAAGCGGTGACCGGCGACGTTGATCACATCATCGGTGCGCGCCATGATATAAAGATATCCATCCTCGTCGATCCTGCCCGCATCCCCCGTTTCGTAGTATCCGGGATAGGTCGTAAGGTAACTTTTGCGGAAGCGATCTTCGGCATTCCACAGGGTGGGCAACGTGCCGGGAGGCAGGGGCAGCTTGATCGCGATAGACCCCAAAGTGCCAGCGGGTTGCGGCTCGCCCGCCTCGTTCAGGATTTGTACGTCATAGCCCGGCATCGGCACCGTGGGGGAGCCGACTTTGACCGGCAGCGCCTCCAGTCCGGCGGGGTTGCCGACGATGGTATAGCCGGTTTCGGTCTGCCACCAATGGTCATAGACGGGTATGCCCAGCTTTTCCTGCGCCCAGATCACGGTGTCTGGGTCGGCACGCTCGCCCGCCAGATACAGCGCGCGCAGGCAGGAAATGTCGTATTTGCCAATCTCCTCGCCCTTGGGATCTTCGCGTTTGACGGCGCGGATCGCGGTGGGGGCGGTAAAGAAGCTGCGGACATTGTGTTCGGAAATGACGCGCCAGAAGGTGCCCGCATCGGGTGTGCCCACGGGCTTGCCTTCGAACACAATGGTGGTGTTGCCATGCACCAACGGGCCATAGCAAATGTAGCTGTGCCCCACGACCCAGCCCACATCGGAGGCAGCCCAGAAGACATCGCCCGGATCGACATTGTAGATGTTCTTCATCGTCCAGTTCAGCGCCACCAGATGCCCCGCGGTTTGGCGCACCACGCCCTTGGGCGCGCCGGTCGTGCCCGAGGTGTAAAGAATATAGGCGGGGTGGTTGCCCTCCACCGCGACGCAGGGCGCGGGGGTGGTGCCTTTTTGCGCCGCGTGCCAATCCAGATCGCGCCCCGGTGTCAGATCGCAGGGGGCCTGTTCGCGTTGCAGGATCAGGCAGAAATCGGGTTTGTGGTCGGCCTGTTCAATGGCCCCGTCAAGCAGCGGCTTATAGGCCACGACGCGCGCTGGTTCCAACCCGCAGGAAGCGGCGATGATCGCTTTGGGGGTGCAGTCGTTGATCCGCACGGCCAGTTCGTTCGAGGCAAAGCCGCCGAACACGACCGAATGTACCGCCCCGATCCGTGCGCAGGCGAGCATCGCCTCAAGCGCTTCGGGAACCATCGGCATATAGATGATCACGCGGTCGCCTTTGCCCACGCCATTGGCCTGTAGCGCACCGGCGACAGCGGCGACGCGGGTTTGCAGCTCGGCAAAGGTGATCTTGGTCTGGGTGTCGGTGATCGGACTGTCATGGATGATCGCCACCTGATCGGCACGGCCGTTTTCCACATGGCGGTCAACGGCGTTGTAGCACGCATTTACTTTGGCGTCGGCGAACCATTCGTACAGATCATTGCCCTTGTCGAACAACGCCTGACGGGGCGCTTCCTCCCAATCGATGGCTTTGGACTGCTCTAGCCAGTAGGCTTCAGGGTTGTCCTGACAGCTTTTGTAAATGTCGTGATATCCCATATGCGGCTCCCTCCCGTGAACGCGAATACCATTTGGTAGGCCACGGCCGCGGGAAAGAGCAAGAGCTTGCGCCTATATCGCGGCCATCCGGCAACAAAGTTTACAGCCGCTCCCCCGCGCGCGGTGTCAAAATTTACAAGCGCGTTTCGGCCTATTTCCGGTAGCGCACAGATTTTCGCGCAGCTCATGTCGAATATGACCTACCGCGTCGAATTTGGATCAGATCAATCGCGCAAAGGGGCGCAGCATCGCGGATAGGGACGGCATGTCGCCGCCCTTCGTCTTTGAACAAAGGTTCAGAACAATGGGTGATAAGCTCGCCAACAAGAAGAAAAAGGCCAAAGCAGACGCACGGCCTGCCAAGCCGATGCCAAGCAGCGTGTCTGACATCAAGGCACCCTTTGCGGCCAAGGGCGCCAAACCGGCCAAGTAATTCCGGCCGGTTCCGGTCCATGCGCCGCCCCGTATAAGGGCGGCGTTTTCACGCGGGGCGTCAGCCGTATTCGGCGACCGGCGTACCGGCGATCGCACCGACGTTCAGCAGCCCGCGCGCGGTGATCGACGGAGAGACGATATGGGCACGGTTGCCCATCCCCATCAGGATCGGCCCAACCTCAAGCCCGCCTCCCTTCATCTTCAGAATATTGCGCACGCCCGATGCCGCATCCGCATGGGCAAAGACAAGAACATTCGCAGCACCTTCCATCCGGTTCGAGGGCAGCAGACGGCTGCGCAGCTCGGGGTCGAGTGCGGCATCGATGTTCATCTCGCCCTCATAGCAGAAATCATGGTTGCCCGCATCCAGCAGCCGCAGCGCCGCGCGCAGACGTTTGCCCGACCCTTCGCCCTGATTGCCGAACTGGCTTTGCGAACACAGGGCGATCTTGGGTTCGATGCCGAAACGTTGCACATGGCGCGCGGCACCGATGGCGATCTCGGCGATCTGTTCGGGGGTGGGGTGCAGGTGCACCTGCGTGTCCGCGATAAACAAGGGCCCATCTTCCAGGATCATCAGCGACAGGGCCCCATGGGGGCGCCGCCCGTCGCGACCGAGAACCTGTTCGATATAATTCATATGCCAGCGGAATTCCCCGAAGGTGCCGCAGATCAGGCTGTCAGCCTCTTCTCGGTGCACCATCACCGCGCCGATGGCGGTGGTATTGGTGCGCATGATGGCGCGCGCGATATCAGGCGACACGCCGCGGCGGGCCATCAGGTTGTGATAGGTCTCCCAATAGTCGCGGTAGCGCGGGTCGTTTTCGGGGTTCACCAGATCCACCGTCTCGCCCAGCTTGATTGTCAGACCAGCCTTTTCGATGCGCCGTTCGATCACCTCGGGGCGGCCGATCAGGATCGGGCGTTCCTTGGTTTCCTCCACCATGGCTTGGGCGGCGCGCAGCACGCGTTCGTCTTCGCCTTCGGCAAAGACGATCCGGCGCGGGGCCACGCGCGCGGCCTCGAATACGGGGCGCATCAGCATGGACGACTTGAAGACCGAGCTGTCCAGCTTGTGGCGATAAGCGCCCAGATCCTCGATCGGGCGGGTGGCGACGCCGGTGTCCATCGCGGCTTTCGCGACGGCGGTAGAGACGACACCGATCAGGCGCGGGTCAAAGGGTTTGGGGATCAGGTAGTCGGGGCCAAAGGTCAGCTGTTCGCCCTGATAGGCGGCGGCAGCCTCGGCCGAGGTGGTGGCACGGGCAAGCGCGGCAATCCCGTCGATACAGGCGATCTTCATCTCGTCATTGATCGTGGTCGCCCCCACATCCAGCGCACCGCGGAAGATAAAGGGAAAGCACAATACGTTATTGACCTGATTTGGAAAATCCGACCGGCCCGTTGCGATAATCGCGTCAGGGGCCACCGCGCGGGCGAGATCGGGCATGATCTCCGGCGTGGGGTTGGCCAGCGCAAAGATGATCGGCTGCGGCGCCATTTTCTGCACCATTTCGGGGCTCAGGACACCGGGACCAGAGAGGCCGAGGAACAGATCGGCATCATGGATCACATCGGCCAGATCACGCAGGTCGGATTTCTGCGCGTATTCCGATTTGATCGGGTTCATGTCGATCTCGCGGCCCTCGTAGACCAGACCGTGAATGTCACAAAGCCAGACGTTCTCGCGCTTCACGCCAAGTTTCAGCAGCATGTTCAGACAAGCGATGCCCGCCGCGCCGCCGCCTGTGGATACGATCTTGATGTCCTCGAACTTCTTGCCCGCCACGAAAAGCGCGTTCTTCACGGCGGCCCCAACGACAATCGCGGTGCCGTGCTGGTCGTCGTGGAAAACCGGAATGTTCATCCGCTCGCGGCAGATGCGTTCGACGGTAAAGCAATCGGGGGCCTTGATGTCTTCGAGGTTGATCGCGCCGAAGGTCGGCTCTAGCGCGCACACCAGTTCGGCGAGCTTTTCGGGGTCATTCTGGTCCAGCTCGATGTCGAAACAATCGATATTGGCGAATTTCTTGAAAAGGACGGCCTTGCCCTCCATCACCGGTTTGGAGGCCAGCGCGCCGATGTTGCCCAGCCCCAGAACCGCCGTGCCATTGGTCACCACACCCACAAGGTTCGCACGGGTGGTGTAATGCGCGGCTGTGGTCGGGTCGGCCTTGATCTCAAGGCAGGCTTCGGCCACGCCGGGGGAATAGGCGCGCGCCAGATCGCGGCCGTTCGCCAGTGGTTTGGTCGCGCGCACTTCGAGTTTTCCGGGCTTGGGGAAGGCGTGATAGTCAAGTGCGGCTTGGCGCAGATTGGGCGCATCGGTCATGTTTTGGCGGTCCTTTAAGAGAGTAGTTTAGCGTTAAACTATTTTGCCAGCCGCGCCAACACGACTTTTGGAGCGGGGCGTGTCACCGCCCATGCGGCGCAGATGATGGGGCGGGAAGGGGGGCAGCCCCCATCGTGGCAGGCCACGATTCCCCCGGAGTTTGTTTGGCAAAATGAAGCATGGCATTTTTCCGCTTTTGGCATCGCAACTTTGGCGAAAGGTTTTTATAGTTTTGTGAAACTTGGGGGATTTATGACCAATGATTTGCGACAGCACGCCAGCGCCGTGCAGGAAAATGCCTATGCGCCCTATTCCAACTTCAAGGTGGGGGCTGCGTTGCGCACGGCTTCGGGGGCGGTGTTTGTAGGCTGCAACGTGGAAAACGTCGCTTACCCGGAAGGCACCTGTGCCGAGGCCGGTGCTATCGCCGCGATGATCGCGGCAGGCGAGACGGCTTTTGTCGAGGCCTATGTGATCGCGGGCAGCCCCACGCCCGTCACGCCCTGTGGCGGTTGCCGTCAGAAACTGGCGGAATTCGGTCAGGGGGGCGCGCGGGTGACCATGGCGACCCTGTCGGGCGTTGAAGAGGTGATGACGATGGCCGAGCTGTTGCCCGGTGCCTTTGGCCGCGCGCATATGGAGGGCTAAGCCATGGATGCCCGCGCGATCCTGTCCAAACTGCGGCACCGGCGGTCGCTGAACCGAGAAGAGCTTGTCTGGTTCGCGATGGCACTTGCCGACGGGCGGGTCAGTGATGCGCAGGCGGGGGCCTTTGCGATGGGGGTCTGTCAGGTCGGGCTAAGCGATGTAGGGCGCGTTGCCCTGACGCTCGCCATGCGCGACAGCGGGCGGGTCTTCGACTGGGATCTGAACGGGCCGGTGCTGGATAAACATTCTACCGGCGGCGTGGGCGATTGCGTCAGCCTTGTGCTGGCCCCTGCTTTGGCGGCCTGCGGGGCCTATGTGCCAATGATCTCGGGGCGGGGACTGGGGCATACCGGCGGGACGCTGGACAAGCTTGAGGCCATTCCGGGGGTGAATACCACATTAGACGAGGCGCAGTTTCGCGCCGTGGTGGCCAAGGCAGGCTGTGCGATTGTCAGTGCGACCGACGGTATCGCCCCCGCGGACAAGCGGCTTTATGCGGTGCGCGATGTGTCTTCGACCGTGGACAGCCTTGATCTGATCACCGCGTCGATCCTGTCGAAGAAGCTGGCGGCGGGGCTGGATGGTCTGGTGTTGGACGTCAAGGTCGGCAGCGGTGCCTTTATGAAGGATTTGGCGCAGGCGCAGGCGCTGGCGACGGCGTTGACCAAGACTGCGAATGCGAGTGGATGCCGCACGACGGCGGTGATCAGCGACATGAGCCAGCCCCTGGTGCCGAGCCTTGGAAACGCGCTGGAAGTGGCCGAGGTGATGCGCGTGCTGACGGGGCACAACAAGGGTCCGATTGTCTCGGTCTGTGCGGCCCTTGGGGGGGTGTTGCTGGCCAATGCCGGGCTGGCGGGCGATGTGCAGGTCGGGGCGGATATGATCGTGCAGGCGATCCGGTCGGGCCGCGCGGCGGAACGCTTTGGCGTGATGATCGCGGCCATGGGCGGGCCTGCGAAGTTTGTCGAAAACTGGACGCGGTTTTTGCCCGAGGCGACGATCATCGGAGAGGTCCCCGCACCGAAAACCGGATATGTGACCGCGATTGATTATGTGACCGCGATTGATGGCGAGGCGTTGGGCCTTGCGGTCGTCGCTTTGGGCGGCGGGCGCGCGGTCGAGACGGACCAGATCAACCCGGCCGTGGGGATTTCGGATGTGGTCCGCCTTGGGGCGAAAGTATCGTCCAAGGGGCCGTTGGCGGTTGTTCATGGCGCCCGCGCGGCGGACGCAGAGCGGGCCGCACAGGCGGTGCGCGGTGCGATCACCATTGGCCCGAAGCCGGTCGCCGTGCCGGATTTGATTGTAGAGAGGGTCGGCTGATGGCACGTGCTTTTTTAGTTGTGATGGATTCAGTCGGTATCGGTGGTGCGCCTGATGCAGACACCTTCTTTAACGGGCGTGTGCCCGACACCGGCGCGAATACTCTGGGCCATATCGCGCAGGCCTGTGCGGAGGGGCGCGCAGAAGACGGGCGCAGCGGCCCTTTGAACGTGCCGCATATGGCGTCGCTGGGGCTTGGCCCGGCGATTGAACTGGCAAGCGGGCTGCATATCGCTAGTCTTGATGGCACCGTCAGCGGCACATGGGGCGCGGCGACAGAAATCTCGCGCGGCAAAGATACGCCCTCGGGTCATTGGGAATTGGCCGGTTTGCCGGTCCCGTGGGAGTGGCATTACTTTCCCGATGCCTCGAAATCCTTTCCGCCCGCGCTGGTTGCGCAGCTTGCCGCCTTTGCTGGCACGGACGAGATTTTGGGGAATTGCCACGCCCCCGGCACCGCCATCATCGAGGAGTTCGGCGCGCAGCATATCAAGACCGGTTTTCCGATCTGCTATACCTCGGCTGACAGCGTGTTGCAGATCGCCGCGCATGAAGAGAGCTTCGGCCTGCAACGGCTGTTGGATCTATGCGAAAAGATGGCCCCGATCGCGCATGAGATGAAAGTCGGGCGGGTGATCGCGCGTCCTTTCATCGGGGATGTGCAAAGCGGCTTTACCCGCACCACCAACCGTCGCGATTTTGCGATCACGCCGCCCGCGCCGGTGCTAAGCAACTGGGTGCAGGACAGTGGTGCCCGTGTCTATGCCGTTGGAAAGATCGGTGACATTTTTTCGATGACCGGGTTTGACGAGGTGCGCAAAGGGTCGGACGAGACGTTGATGGGCCATCTTGGTGATCTGGTTGAAAGCGCCGAAGACGGCAGCCTGACCTTTGCGAATTTTGTGGAGTTTGACAGTCTTTACGGGCACCGGCGCGATGTGTCGGGCTATGCCCGCGCGCTTGAGTGGTTCGATGCCGAGATCGGTAAGCTGCTGGGGCAATTGCGGGACGGGGATATGCTGGTGCTGACCGCAGATCACGGGAACGACCCGACATGGGTAGGCACCGACCATACCCGAGAACGGGCGCCGGTTCTGGTGGCAGGGCAGGGTGCTGGCAGCTTGGGGCAGATCGGTTTTCGCGATGTCGCTGGGTTGGTGGCGCGACATCTAGGGGTCGCGGTGCCCGATTAAACTCTGTTCGGCGACGTATCGGTCGGGCGGGGGCCTGCCCCCATCGCGGCAGGGCCGCGATCCCCCCCGGAGTTTGACTGGCAAAATGAAGCTGGTGAAGATGCGATGGTTGCGGGGCACGGCTTTTCGGGGCATGAGTTCAGCCAAGTAATATGGAGAGCGCCCCGATGTCCGATATCGTTGAACACCTGACCGTCGTTAATCATCCGCTGGTGCAGCACAAGCTGACAATCATGCGGGATAAATCCACATCGACCGCGGCGTTCCGCCAGTTGCTGCGCGAGATCAGCCAGCTTCTGGCCTACGAGGTGACCCGCGGCCTGCCGATGACGACCAAGCGGATCGACACCCCGATGCAGCCGATGGATGCACCCACGCTGGACGGCAAGAAGCTGGCACTGATCTCTATCCTCCGGGCGGGCAACGGGTTGATGGATGGCGTGCTTGAGCTGATCCCGTCGGCGCGGGTGGGCTTTGTTGGCCTGTATCGTGACGAGGAAACTTTGCAGCCGGTGGAATATTATTTCAAGGTGCCCGAGGGTATGGACGACCGTCTGGTGATCGCCGTGGACCCGATGCTCGCCACTGGTAATTCATCCGTGGCTGCGATCGACATGCTGAAGAAAGCCGGTGCGACCAATATCCGCTTCCTGTGTCTGCTGGCGGCCCCCGAAGGCGTGGCCCGCATGAAAGAGGCGCATCCCGATGTGCCGATCGTCACCGCGGCGGTCGACGAGAAGCTGAACGAGCAGGGGTATATCATTCCCGGGCTTGGTGACGCCGGTGACCGGATGTTCGGGACCAAGTAAGGCGCAAAATGGGCGATCCGGTGATCAGGGTGCTTTACTCTGAAACCGGGATCGCGCATGGTTTATTTACTACATTGTGTGGGGGCGCAGATGAAATTTACTAGTATTGTGGCAGTTGCGGCATTGATGACGACGTTTGGGGCAGGAATTGCCCAAGCGCAAAGCTTTCGCGATCAACCGGCGGAATTCCCGTCGGCCTCGTATAAGGGCAAGCAATATGTCGACAGCAAAGGCTGTGTGTTTATTCGGGCCGGTATCGACGGCAATGTGACCTGGGTGCCGCGCGTGTCGCGCAAACGTCAGGGTGTCTGCGGCTTCAAGCCGACCAATGTGCAGACAGCGGCCAGCGCGCCTGCCGGTGGTGCTGATGCGCCGGTGCAGATCACCGTGAACAACGCGCCCGCCGCGGCCAAACAGCCCACGGTTGCGGCACGCCCTCTGCCACAGCGCAAGGCCAAGCCGGTTGTTGTACGCCAGAAAGCACCCAAGCCGGTGCGCCAGCCGGTACCACGCTCGGTCGACGTGCCAGCCGCACCGCGCGCGCAAGCGCCGGTGGCGGTGGCGCAGGTGCCGACCACCTGTGCCGGACGCTCTGCCATCAGCCAGCAATACTCCGGGTCGCGGACCAAGGGGCTCGCCGTGCGCTGCGGCCCGCAAACCGCGCCAATCCTGCCCTCCACCGCGCAGGCCGGGGCCGTGGCATCTGCGCCGTCCTATGGGGCAGCCACAGGCAGCGTCACAACCACGGCGAGACCCGCAGCGGCGCATGCGCATACGCGGATCGTGCCGAAACATGTCGCGATCAACCGCCAGAACACCTATGCCAACGTCTCGGTGCCCAAAGGATATCGCCCCGTGTGGGAAGACGACCGTCTGAACCCCAAGCGGGCCGAACAGAACCTTGAGGGGCGGTCCAAGATGTTGTTGATCTGGACCAACACCGTGCCGCGCCGTCTGGTCAACCAAAGCACAGGGCAGGACGTGACCGCGCGTTTGCCGCTGGTCTACCCCTATACCTCGGTCGAGCAGCAGCGCCGCGAGTTGGGCGAGGTGAGTTTTGCCAAGCGCAACGGCCAGCTGGTCAAACGTATCGTCCGCAACAAGAACGCAGCGCCTGCCGCGCGCAAGCCGGTCTACTCCAGCCGTTCGGCCCCCAAGCCAGTCGCCACAGCCCCAGCGACCCCGCGTGCCGCAGGTAAGACCTATGTGCAGATTGGCGTCTATGGGAACAGCGCGAACGCGCAGCGCGCGGCACAACGTATCGCGCGGATGGGGATGGGCGCGCGCATCGGCAAGTCCACCCGCGGCGGCAAGACCTATCTGTCGGTGCAGGCGGGTCCCTTTGGCGCGTCTGCGGCACCGGCGGCTTTGGGTAAGTTGCGCGGTGCCGGTTACGGCGATGCCTACATCCGCTGACGCAACCGCACGACAGTACAGACAAAAGGCCAGTCGGGGCGATCCGGCTGGCCTTTTGCGTGGAAGGTCGGAGTGTGTATCTCTGCCTTAGCCGCCGCAGATATTTTGCAGCCGTAGCCAGTCGGCATCATTCAGCAGTGGGTCGGTTTCCTTGCCGTTCATCGGATCGCCTTCGATCAGGGGCAGCACCGTCTCTCCGGTGATGTCGCGGGCTTGCGCGTAAGGAGTGCTGTGCAGGAGCTGTTTTTCGAAACGGGCAAGCAGGGCGTCGACGGGCGGTTCCGGCGCGGGTTCGGCCATCAGATGTTCGGCGTAGCGTGTTAGGGCCGCATCCGACACATCGCCGGTGGTCAGCAGGCGGAAGTTTTCGCGGATGCCGATGGTGGCGAGCATATGTTCGAGCGGGTCTGTGACGGCGCGTTTCGCTTGCTCCGCCAGAATATAGCCGCCCGCGATATCGGGAGACTCGTAATCCTCGAAGAGGGTCTTGTTCAGCACGATCAGCCCGCCGGGCAGGTGCAGGCTGGGGCGGGTCATGGCGGGCAGCACCACCATCGGATCAGACGACAGCCGCGCGCCGAGCTTTGCCAGCGCCGTGCGCCCGCGGGCGTTAGTACAGGCGGGGCCGGACACCCGTTCGATCTTTTTCAGGAGCGCCGCCCCGATGGAGGCGCGTTTGACCTTGGGCACCACCCGCAGCGTGTGATCTTGCAGCGCGCCTGGCAGCCAGAACAGCGCCACCGCCGCCACCACCAGCGCCGAGGTCAGCACCCCGGCAAAGCGCAGCCGCCCCGGGCGGGGGCGACGGCGTTCGACCACGCGGCGCAGGGTTTCGATGGCGTCGATCATCTCTCCCTCGCTGTCGGGGATCTCCAGCGTTTCACTGGGGTCGCCGTCGGGGTGGAAAATCGCAGGGCGGGTGCCAGGGTTTGACCGCGCCAAAGCCGCCAGTGACCAATGGGTCAGCGCCTGATCCTTGAGGTCGGAAATCACCAGTGTCGCATCGCCGATCGACACGATGACCTCGCGACGTTGGGCATCGGGGGCCGAACGCCATAGTCCGGTTGCTTCCAACCGGGCGTATTTGGAAAGGGCTGTCATATCCTGAAGTATAGTGCCTAACTGTTTTGGATAGTTTACCACCTGACACGGGTTGAGCAATGGGTGGACTTAAGACAGCATAGGAGAATTCGAAAGGAGCGTCCCATGCAGATCAAGCCCGCACATCCCGATGATGCCGCCAGACTTGTCGAGATCTGGTATCGTGGTTGGCATCAGGCCCATGCCGATGTCGTGCCCCCCGCCTTGACCGCCCTGCGCAGTTTCGAAGAGTTCACGATGCGGATGCGGGTGCACCTTAAGCATACGCAGGTGGTCTGGGTCGAAGGGCAGATCGCGGGGTTCTTCATGGTGGACCATGACGAGATCTACCAGTTCTATGTCAGTGATGCCTTTCAGGGCAGCGGTCTGGCGCAGCAGATGATGGCGGCAACCGAAGCAGAACTGGGGCATGGGCTGAAATGGCTGGCCTGTTCGGTTGGCAACACCCGTGCCGCGCGGTTCTATGAGGCCTGCGGCTGGGTGCAGGCCGGCACGATCCCTTACGAGGTCGAAACCGGCGAGGGGCCGTTGCAGATCGACGTCTGGCGGTATGAAAAACGGCTCGGCCCGCAAGAGCAGGCAGAGGCGGTGATCGTCGCCGATCCGGTTGTCACACAGCGCGCGATGTAGACCGCACTAAAGCCTGGCGGCCTGCGCGCGCAGTTCGAATTTCTGGATCTTCCCGGTCGAGGTTTTCGGCAGCTCTTGAAACACCACGCGTTTGGGTGCTTTGAACCCCGCAAGCGTGGTGCGGGCAAAGGCGATCAGGGCGGCTTCGTCTCCGCTCCGGCCCGGTTTCAGCTCGACAAAAGCACAGGGCACTTCGCCCCATTTCTCGTCCGGTTGCGCGACAACGGCGGCGAGGTTCACATCCGGATGGCCCATCAATACGCCTTCGACCTCGACGGACGAGATATTCTCGCCGCCCGAGATGATGATGTCCTTGGCGCGATCTGCGATCTGCATATGTCCGTTTGGATGCTGCACCGCCAGATCGCCCGAATGGAAATACCCGCCCGCAAAGGCCGCGCGCGTGGCGGCGGGGTTCTTGAAGTATCCCTTCATCACCGAATTGCCGCGGATCATGATCTCTCCCTGGGTGGCAGCGTCCAGCGGGACTTGGGTCATTTCGCTGTCCATGACGGTGATCTCTTCCATCATCGGCATGGCGACGCCCTGACGGGCCTTGATCGCGGCGCGCTCGGCCCCTTGGGCGCTGTCCCATGCGGGGTCCCACAGACATTCAGTGACATGGCCGTAGGTTTCGGTCAGCCCGTAGACCTGCGTGACGTTGAACCCCAAAGCTTCGATCTTGGACAGGGTCGCAGGGGCAGGGGGCGCACCGGCGGTGAAGACCTCCACCTGATGATCAAAGGCGCGGCGTTCGGCTTCCGTTGCGTTCACCATCATGTTCAGCACGATAGGGGCACCGCCAAAATGGGTCACGCCTTCGTCGGCGATGGCGTCATAGATCGCAGCGGCAGTGATGTCGCGGCAGCAGACCAGTGTGCCCCCCAATAGGGGCATCATCCACGTGTGGTTCCAGCCGTTACAGTGGAACAGCGGTACGATCTGCATGAACACGGGCCGCATCACCATACGCCAGCTGACCACCGTGCCCATGGTCATCAGATAGGCCCCGCGATGGTGATAGACCACGCCCTTGGGCCGCCCCGTCGTGCCAGAGGTATAGTTGAGCGCAAGGCTTTCCCATTCGTCCTGCGGCATGATCCAGTTGAACGCAGGGTCACCGGTGGCGATGAAATCATCGTATGTGGTGTGGTGGCCCGTTGCCGGTAACCCCGCTGCGGGGTCAGGCACTTCGATCAACAGCGGCGGCGGGCCGTCGAGCGTTGCACAAGCCGCCTCTGCCAGATCGACGAACTGCGTATCGACCAGCAGCACCCGCGCTTCGCCGTGGTCGAGGATGTAGCCCACCGTATCCACATCCAGCCGCGTGTTGATGGTGTTAAGCACGGCACCGCAGGCGGGCACGCCGAAATGCGCCTCTGCCTGCGCGGGGATATTGGGCAGGATCGTCGCCACAACCTGACCCGGCGTAACTCCAGCCGCCACCAAAGCCGAAGCAAGCTGGGAACAGCGCGCATGGTACTGCGCATAGGTCACCCGATGCGCGCCGTAGATCACCGCCGTCACATCGGCAAAGACATGGGCCGCGCGTTTCAGGTGCGACAGCGGCGTGAGCGGCACGTAATTCGCGGCGCATTTGTCCAACCCGTCTTCGTTCGTCATCCAGCCCATGGCGCACCCTGTCTTTATTCGCTTTGTCCCGGTTACTATTGCGCAGCATCCCCCGTTTTGGGAAGGATGATAAAAGCAGGGCAGAGGCAGGATATGGGCACGAGCGTAAAGCGGCCAATCACAGATGCGGCGGGGCGGTCATGATCATCAGCCGCGGGCGCAACTATATCTTTGTGCATATCCCCAAGACCGGAGGTACGTCCCTTGCGCTCGCGCTGGAAGCGCGCGCAATGAAAGAGGATCTGATGCTGGGCGACACGCCCAAGGCGGTCAAGCGGCGCAAGCGTCTGGCAGGGGCCGCGTCGGCAGGGCGGCTTTGGAAACACGCAAGCCTCGCCGATATCGAGGGCGTGGTCACCCGCCAAGAGATTGCCCAGATGTTCGCCTTTGCGCTTGTGCGTAACCCGTGGGACCGGATGGTCAGCTATTACCATTGGCTGCGCGCGCAGGGGTTCGATCATCCCGCCGTGGGGCTTGCCAAGTCGCTGGCGTTTGACGCCTTCGTGCAGACGCCTACCGTGCAGGGCAGCCTTCTGGCCTCTCCCTACGGGTCATATATGCGTGACGGGGCAGGCGAGGATCAAAGCAACCTATTCATCCGGATCGAGCATTTCGCGCAGGACGCGCAGCCGCTGTTCGACCATCTGGGCTTTGATCTGACGTTGCCGCATGCGAATGCGTCTGACCGCGCGGCGGGCTATCGGGACTACTACACCCCCCAAACCCGCGACCTGATCGCCACGACCTGCGCCGAGGATATCGCGCGTTTCGGCTACAGTTTCGACGGCTGAGAGCGCGGGCGGTACATCATCCAGCAAAGCAAAACGGCCAGCAAGAACTGCTGGCCGTTTCCGTTTTCTCTATCGGGCGCTGCCGGCTTAGGCGGCTTTGGCGTCCGGCCCGAAGCGACCATAGAAGGTCTGGTTCTTCTCGGCCATTTCACGCAGCAGGTCAGGGCATTTGAACCGCTCGCCGAACTGCGCTTCCAGCTGGTCACAACGTTCCGCGGCATAGGGCGTGCCGATGATGTCGAGCCAGCTGAACGGGCCGCCGGACCAGGGCGCAAAGCCCCAGCCAAGGATCGCACCCACATCGCCTTCGCGGATGTCTTCCAGCACGCCTTCTTCCAGCGCACGTACCGCTTCAAGCACCTGAACGAACATCAAACGGTCCTGCACGTCGCGCAGGTCTGGCTGTTCCTCGGCCAGCGGGAATTTGTCATGCATCCCCTTCCAATAGCCCTGACGCTTGCCCTTTTCGTCATAGTCAAAGAAGCCCGCGTTCGCCTTGCGCCCCAGACGGCCCAGATCTTCCATCCAGAAGATCAGATCATCCGCTTGGCTGGCAGGATAGGCATTGCCCATGGCCGCCTTGGTCGCGCGGGCAATCTTGGCCCCCAGATCGATCGAGGTCTCATCGGTCAGCTGCACCGGCCCCACAGGGAAACCCAGAAGCTGTGCCGCGTGATCGACCAGTTGCGGTGCCGCCCCTTCGGTGATCATCCGCGCGCCTTCGTTGGCATAGGGGATGATGCAGCGGTTGGCATAGAAGAAACGCGCGTCGTTGACCACGATCGGCGTCTTGCGGATCTGGCGCACATAGTCGAGCGATTTGGCCACCGCACGGTCGCCAGTCTCGGCACCCTTGATGATCTCGACCAGCGCCATTTTTTCGACGGGCGAGAAGAAGTGGATGCCGATGAACTGATCCGCCCGGCTGGACGCTTTGGCCAGCTCGGTGATCGGCAGGGTCGAGGTGTTGGAGGCAAAGATGCAATCCTCGGGGATCACGGCTTCGACCTTTTTGGTCATCTCGGCCTTGACGGCAGGGTCTTCGAAGACGGCTTCGATGATCAGGTCACAGCCTTTCAGCGCATCCAGATCGGTGGTTGCGGTGATCAGATCAAGGGCGGCGGCTTTCTTTTCCTCGGTGGATTTCTTGCGCGCGATGCCCTTGTCAAAGAAGCTGGCGGAGTAGGCTTTGCCCTTGTCCGCGGCTTCTTGGGTCTGGTCGATCAACACGACCTCGATCCCGGCTTGCACGGAAACAAGCGTGATGCCCGCACCCATCATGCCAGCCCCCAGAACGCCCAACTTCTTGACGCGCTGATCGGCAACACCTTCGGGACGTACCGCGCCTTTTTCCAGCGCTTCCTTGTTCAGGAACAGCGACCGGATCATGGCAGAGGAGGACGGGTTCAGCAGGATGTTGGTGAACCAGCGCGCCTCGATCTTCAGCGCGGTATCAAACGGCACAAGCGAACCTTCGTAAACGGCGCTCAGCAGGGCCTTGGCCGCAGGGAAGGCACCTTGGGTCTTGCCGTTGACCATCGCATTGGCCCCGACGAAGGTCATGAAGCCCGCAGGGTGATAGGGGGCACCACCGGGCATCTTGTAGCCCTTGGCGTCCCAGGGTTTCAGAATGTCCGCATCCTTGGCATTCAGCACCCATTCTTTCGCGGCGGCTACCGGATCAGCGACAACCTCGTCGATCAGACCGGCAGATTTCGCGGCGGCAGGGGCAACCATCTTGCCTTCCAGCAAGAAGGGCGATGCGCCCATCGCGCCCAGTTTGCGCGCCAGACGGGTGGTGCCGCCCGCGCCGGGGAAGATACCGACCATAATCTCAGGCAGGCCGATACGCGCCTTTGGGTTGTCGGCGACAAAGATGCGGTGCGTGGCCAGCGGCAGTTCAAGCCCGATGCCCGCGGCTGTGCCGGGCAGGGCAGAGGCAATCGGCTTGCCGCCCTTGTTGGTCTTGGCGTCCATGCCGGCGCGTTCGATCTTGCGCAGCAGTGCATGCATTTTCATCGTGCCGTCAAACAGCCCTTGCGCCGGATCATCGCCCGCGTCTTCGCGCATCTTGGCGAGCAGGTTCAGGTCCATACCACCGGCAAAAGACCCGTCCTTGCCAGAGGTGATCACGGCCCCCTTGATGGCGTCGTCGGACAGGACCGTGTCGATGATGCTGTCCAGCTCGGACAGGCCCTCGATCGACATGACGTTCATGGATTTTCCGGGCACGTCCCAGGTGATGATGGCGACGCCGTCGGCGTCTGTCTTCATGGTGAAATCGGTCATTTAAATCTCTCCCTGATTTAAAGTGTGTTACGAGCGCTGAGGCGTATAGTCAGCGAATTTTTCAAGCAGTGTGCGGATCAAGGCGATGGTGGCTTCGGGGCCCTTGTCGCAGTCTTCCTCGCTTAGCAGTATCCGTTTGAAGTCCTTGAACCGCTCGCGGTCATAGCTGTCGCTTGGATCGTTGCGATGCTTGAAGAACAGCGGCGGGGTGGCCTGATACAGGCGCACATATTGCCCCCCGCGGTCCTCTGCGAGCTTAAGGTCCCTCAGCCCACGCCGCGCTGCCAGATCGGCCACGGCGTGGAAAGGATGCGGCTGGTCGCCCATCAAACGCGCTCGATGATGGTGGCGGCACCCATGCCGGAGGCGATACAAAGCGTGGCCATCCCGACTTCCTTGTCCGAACGCTCAAGCTCGTCCAGCAGCGTGCCGATGATCATCGCGCCGGTGGCACCCAAGGGGTGACCCATGGCGATCGACCCGCCGTTCACGTTGACCTTGCTTTCATCAACGTCGAACGCCTGCATGAAGCGCATGACCACGGCGGCAAAGGCCTCGTTGACCTCGAACAGGTCGATGTCGTTGATGTTCATGCCATTGTCGGCAAGGATCTTTTCGGTCACCGGAACAGGGCCGGTCAGCATGATGGTCGGGT